>CAZVDU010000116.1:0-13328 GCA_964625615.1 uncultured Pseudoalteromonadaceae bacterium
CCAATAACCTGCTCATTGCTATCAGCCATTTTTGTTGCAAGAGAATAGTCGGCGTAATTCTCGAACCCGACCAATTGCGCCAGTTCGTGCCTTAAAGACAATGTCTCATCAATAATGGCTGAGTTATCAAATTCGCCTGCATTAGGGCCTTGATCTGACGCTCTGGTCGAGAAAGCAACATACATTTCTTCACGTAACTCACGATTATCCGAGTGCTGCATAACGGGTAGATAGCTCGGAATATCCAACGTGAAGAGCCAACCTTCAAGTTCTTTTGCTTCTGCCGTTTGCTTGGCAGCATCAACAGCTGATTGTGGTAATCCTGCTAAATCAGACTCTTCCGTAATCAACTTAGTCCATGCAAGCGTAGCATCCATTAGGTTATTGCTAAACTGTGATGAAAGCTCTGACAATCGGCTTTGAACCTCTGCGTAGCGCTGTTTTTTATCACCCTCTAATGCAACACCAGAGAGCTTAAAATCGCGCAATGTGTTAGTGATAACTTTTTGTTGTGCTTCATCTAGCGCTGCAAACCCTGCGCTGTCATGAAGTGATTTGTAAGCGTTATATAACTGCTCGTTCTGTCCAAAAAAAGTGTCATAGTCAGAAATCAAAGGTAAACAAGCATCATGCGCCTCTCGAAGCGCATTATTACTGACAACAGAATTCATATGTGAAACTGGCGACCACATACGCCCCATCTCATCATCAACATCATCAATTGCGACAACCAAATTGTCCCATGTAAAATCAGGTTGTTTTAGCACCTCGTCGATATTGTCTTTACATCGCTGTATAGCTTGCTCTATAGCCGGTTGAATTTGATCAGGAGTAATTTTAGAAAACGCGGGTAAACCAGAAACATCTTGAAGAGGTGACATACGATGTGCCTTAATAATATTCGATCTACTATTTGTATGGGTCGTATCCAAAAACTCAAGACTACTAGAAACTTATTTAAGGTATAAACGGTCTTGTTGGTCTACGCTTAATGAAAATTATAATTTGTGTACATTTCGTTTCTTTAAATAATCGTTCTCGTTAGCATTCTTAAGACGATATAGCGATAATCATTTTTATGATTTTGGGTTGTACAAACAACATTAATCCCAATAGTAAAAGAATAATTCATATACTCTGAAGATATTTCTCAGAGCAGTATTTTTGATAAGGCATAACATGGCAGATTTTGATTATATTTGTATTGGTGCAGGCAGTGGCGGTATTGCCTCTGCGAATAGAGCAGCAATGCACGGTAAAAAAGTAGCGCTTGTAGAAGCACGTCACATGGGTGGAACATGCGTTAATGTCGGCTGTGTTCCGAAAAAGGTCATGTGGTACGGCGCTCATGTTGCTGAAGCCATTAATAGCTATGCACCTGATTATGGGTTTGACATCACTATCAATAAATTTGATTGGAAGACATTAGTCAAAAGCCGTGAAGACTACATAAGCCGCATCCACAAATCCTATGACAATGTTTTAGACAAAAATGGCATAACTGTTATCAACGGCTTTGGCAAATTAGTCGACAAAAATACGGTTGAAGTAGAAGGTAAACAATACACGGCTGATCATATTCTTATCGCGACAGGCGGCCACCCGGTTTTACCCAACGTACCCGGTGCAGATTATGGTATTGATTCTGATGGTTTCTTCGCGCTGGAAGAACAACCTAAGAGCGCCATTGTTGTCGGTGCTGGCTACATAGCCGTTGAGTTAGCTGGCGTACTTCATACATTAGGCACAGATACAACGCTCGTGGTAAGAAAGCACTCACCATTGCGCAGCTTTGATCCATCTCTCAGTGAAACACTGGTTGATATCATGGCGAAAGAAGGCCCTACATTACGTACCAACAGCACCCCTGCTAAAGTCGAGAAAAACGACGATGGCTCTGTGACTGTTCATTTTGAGCAAGGCGAGCCACTTACAGCTGACTGTTTGATTTGGGCGGTAGGTAGAGCACCAGCTAACAAAAATATCGGCCTAGAAGAGGCAGGTGTTGAAGTTAATGAACGTGGTTACATTAAAGTCGATAAATACTCTACAACATCCGTTGACAATATTTATGCGGTTGGTGACAACATCGGTTATGTTGAACTAACACCGGTAGCTGTTAAAGCCGGCCGATTGTTATCAGAACGTTTATTCAACGGCCAAACTGACGCACATATGGACTACGATCTAATCCCGACAGTCGTCTTTAGCCACCCTCCAATTGGAACGATTGGTTTAACTGAGCCCGAAGCGGTTGCTGAGTATGGCGAAGATAATATTCAAGTCTATAATTCAAGCTTTGCAGCTATGTATACGGCAGTCACCGCACACCGTCAGATGACACGCATGAAACTTATTTGTGCAGGCCCTGATCAGAAAGTCGTTGGCTTACACGGTATCGGTTTTGCAATGGATGAGATACTACAGGGCTTCGGCGTTGCCATGAAAATGGGCGCAACCAAAGCAGACTTCGATGCTTGTGTAGCTATACACCCAACCTCGGCTGAAGAGTATGTTACGCTAACATAGAGATTCTGCTATTACTATTAGGCTTGTGCAGTCGACGCCGATTGTACAAGCTTGTAAATCCAATTCCACAAATCGTCAGATCGTTAATATTTCTGCCAACTGAATCTTCAACTTTATCTTACAGCGCCTTGATAAGATAATTTAAAGACCTTAACTGATTAACTCAGTTTACCGATAACACATAGAATAAGCATTGATAGGAACACAGAATGAAGCGCCCCGTGAGTCCCACCCAAAATGGAGTTGTCAGGTCACTTTTGCAAAAGAGCATTTTTCTGAATTTATCCCTTGGCTCGATCTAAACCGTGACGGACTGACCATATTTGTTCACGGGCTCACGGGTGACGACCTAAAAGATCACACTGACTACGCCTATTGGTTAGGCGACAGTGAAGAACTAAATTTGGCGATGTTTAAGCATTAAGTGATTTGTCTTTATTAACCCAAGCTTTAGCTAAAGCGGATCATCCAACACACCGATTTGCAGACTCATAAAACAAGCTTGTCAATAGTCCCATTGGATCAACCAATGGGACATAATAATGTCTTCATGCTCATACTCATCTTTAGTACGCTGATTTAGCTCAGATTTATCGACTCACTGATATAAAACTCGATTTAAGTCATTACTCAGCAAGGTCGGTCGGTATAAAAACCCTACAGCCAATCAGTCAGCTTAAAGCCCACACCAAGGCGCTCAACGTGTTGATCAAAATAGATTAAGCTTTCGCCGTAACCATTAAAATACTCCACATACCCTCTCAGGTTTTTAGAAAACGGGAAAGACCAACCTACCCTAATGGCTCCTCGATTATCCGAGCGCAAATTATTGCGTAGCAAAATATCCAGATTATGACTGTCGTTTATTTGCCATAAGGCGCCGAGTTCGCCGTAACCGTAATACCGTTCGATATTAGGGTTGTCGTCTCCGCCAATATCTTCCCCACTTTCTCTCTCGTCTTCCGGGATGCGATACCAGGTTTTTACGCTCCATGTGACATCCTTCGTATTAAAGGCGACAGCGCCAATAATACGGTTCCAGCTTCGCGATAGCGTACCTGCCTGACCATTGGACTGATGATTGAGCGAAAGGTAGCTATTGTCTATCTCTAGCCCGAAGAGTCGGAACGGTTCGTTGTAGTTGAAAATAACTTCAGGCTCATAGTTGGTTTCTCTAAAGGGCGCTGAAATTTCGCCATTGTAGGCTTGCCAATAACTGGTTGCCGTAAAGGCAATATTTAGGTCGAGGTTGTCAAAAAAGATATCTTTGGCGGCAATATATTTCAAAGACAGTTGGAATTTGGCTTCAAAGTTATCAAAGCTCCGACCTTGAAGAACATCTGCATAGGGTTCTTCTCTAGGCTCGGAAAAAGTCACGGGCAATAAATAGTTAGGTCTATGTGGCAAAATCGCAAAAGGATTCGACGATGCACTTTTTTCTAAGGCAACGCGACGTTTTATCGGGTCGTCCAGTCCCACACTACACTTCTCGCGAAGCTCACCAATTGTCGTATCGTCAGTCGCGGTTTTAAGCTCTTCTGCCATGCAGGCTTTAATCGCTTCTTTCGACAAACTTTGGGCAGCAGTTTTACCGGAACAAAGGGCGGCTAGGGTGATCGTCAAGAGTAGTAGATTTCTTTTCATTTTTATTCTTTTCGCATGTCAATCTAAGCAACAGGCAATGTTAGTATCATTTATATGTTTTATGAGTATAGCAATGGTGCAGCTCAATTGAAGATTATATCTATGCTATGTTAGCCGATAACAAAACTATTATTTGATTTTGTCGGTGAACAAAGACTCTATACTTTACATAGTGTTAACGGGCATGAGCAGCCATTCAAACTGACAATAATGACTATAAGTTTGGACTGATGATTTTGCAATTAAATACCCAGGAATGTTGCTACATTGAAAACCATTGACACACAAGAGTCACTCAAAGACCCCACACGAGTTCACCCCTCTATTGCGCTCACAGTGGCGCGAACGGTCGAAAGCTATGGCGTTGACTCACGTAAGATGCTGTCTAATTTAGGGATTGATATAGAACGCGATTTGACCCAGGACAAGCGTATTGTAGGTCAAATGAACGATGAGATTTGGCGAGCCGCGTTGCGAGAAACAAAAGATGAGTCCATTGGTATTAAGTTTGCCGATCATTTTCAACTCGGCTCACTCAGTGGCCTAGGTTTTAGTTGGATGGCTAGTGATACCTTGATAGACGGCTTCTTGCGTCTCTCTCGTTTTTTTAGTGTCATTTCGAATGCCGGTAAGATCGACGTCACAGAAGAAAAAGAATCAATCAAAGTCGCGTTCGTTCTTCCTGTTCCCTATGGCATTGCAGAAGATGCAGGGATCGATGCAGGCCTAGCACTTTTTGTCCAACTTTGTCGCATAGTGCGCGGCGATAGGTTTAGCCCAAGCTTACTCTATATGCAGCGGCCACAGCCATCGTCAACAGGCACCTTTGACGACTTTTTCAGCTGCCCAATTCATTACAATACGCATCAAAACGCATTAGTATTCGCCAAAAAAGAGGTACAGAGAAGATCACCTATCGCCAACCCGGACTTGGCCAGAGCCAATGATCAAGTCGTTATAGATTATTTACGCAGGCATGCTGTCGAAAACACATCAAGCAAGGTTTCGTCACTGATTGTTGAGGCTTTACCCTCAGGAACGCCTTCCATAAAAAGTATTGCAGAAAAACTGTTTATGAGCCCCAAAACGCTTCAGAGAAGACTAACGAGCGAAGCGACGACATTTTCAATCCTAATGGATGATGTTCGCCTTACATTAGCGAATAATTATCTGCAACAACCCTGGCGCAGTATTGGTGAAGTGAGCTATTTACTCGGCTTTACTGAGCCGAGTAATTTTACGCGATGGTATAAAGGTAAAATGAGCATATCACCGGCTGATTATAGACATAACAACAGAAAATAGTCCTTAGTAGCGCAGAGCGTGTTGATCATGTGATAAGAAACGAATTATCCTTGAAAACCTGCGGACTAGAAGCATAGCTGTCGCTTTCTGAACTGATTTTAGTACGATAAAAAGAAGAATATCCTAATGTGTATCAATAGTAAGATAAACCAAGTTCGAGTTAAGGTAGTTTGCAGTGCTTGATGCCATGTCTGCGATACATCGAGAAATGTTACTCAAGGACCCAACCAGGATCCACCCCTCGGTCACCTTGACCATAGTCAAAATAATCGAAAGTTATGGGTTAGATAGTCAAGCACTCCTGGCAACCTTAGGCGTGGATATTGAGGCCGACTTAGCCATGGATAAGAGAGTGGTAGGCAGTGTCCATGATGCGATTTGGCGACTCGCGTTAAAAGCAACAAAAGATGACGCCATTGGTATTCAGTTTACCCAACACTTTCGCCTCGAATCACTAAGCGGGCTAGGGTTCTGTTGGGCTGCCAGTCATACCTTACTTGATGGGTTTATGCGTTTTTCACGGTATTTTTCGGTGATATCCAGCGCTGGCAAAATAACCATCAACGAAGAGCAAGAGGTTATCAAAGTCGCATTAGTCCTGCCCGTACCTTATGGTGTCGCAGCAGATCAAGGGGTCGATGCCATGCTCGCTTTATTGGTGCATCTCAGTCGATTGGTGCAAGGCGACGAACTTTGCCCTCTGGGTGTCAATTTACAACGTCCTAAACCGACTTCGTATAAAGCCTTTGATGATTTCTTCAAATGCAAAATCACCTATGGTGCTGAATTAAATGAAGTGGTCTTCTTAAAACGTGATTTGTTGAAAATCTCGCCCACAGCGAATCCTGAACTTGTCAGGGCAAATGATCAGATCGTCATCGACTATATTCGCCAAAACAATAAGGAAAACATGACAAGCAAAGTGGCGTCTTTAATTGCAGATGAGTTGCCATTAGGTACACCAAGCCAGCCCATGATCGCAGAAAAACTCAACATAAGTTGCAAAACATTGCAGCGCCGCTTAGCCGCAGAAAAAACCAATTTTTCAACTTTACTTGATCAAATTCGCAGCGATCTTGCGGCTAAATACCTTATGCATGAGTGGCGCACAGTCAGCGAAATATCCTACTTGCTAGGCTTTACTGAACCAAGCAACTTTGCGCGCTGGTTTAAACAGGATAAAGGCATATCGCCGATTGAGTTTCGTAAAAAAGAAAAGTCGAATGTGTAATCCGACTTAACCTTTCTATGATGATGCCATACTTATTGAGGCAAACTGATATTATCTCATTTCAGATCATCAATGCTATTACGTAAACCCTTGGCCCAACGCTGCAGCTGTCGCGTTGTTTCTCGGCGTGCTGTGATAGTATTCGCTAGCGCCAAGTCATATCCAGTAGCCTCTATATCTTCGCGAACGTAACCTTTAAAGAGCAAACCTTTTTGCCCTCCGTCTAATAACGCAATGTCTAAAGTCGCTGCGCCAAATTGACGTAAAAACATGACTTGTATTCCATCACGTTGACTATTATTAGGCACTTTATTCACAAAGTCCGTCAAAGTTAATTGAACAATTATCGTCTCCGCGTTTGCCTGCGCCAAATCTATGAGCTGATAATTTTTCAACAACGTAAGCTGCTTTTCAAATATTGTATTTGCTTTATCTTCTAGTTTATTTTTTTCTTCTTCGGTCAACTCATAGTGACCATTTCGAGCCAGACGCTTAACATGTTGTTGAATTGGGCGATAATCGAACTCAGTCCATTTAACGGCCACCGTTTTATAAGTCCTCGGATCAAACTCTGGATACACCCAAGCTTTATCTAATTGCTTACTTTCAACAATTTCAAAGCTATCAGTGACTGTTACGCCCTCATTACTTGCAAATGCATTTCCGAAGAATGTTAAGACCAAAAGTGCGAAAGCGACATAATGTTTTACCGTTACACTTTTCATTTTCTAATCTCCCACCGGTTTTGATTGTTAGACTTCCGTTTAAAAACTCTCCTTTCGATATCGATCATAGGTCACTACAAGTCTTCGGCGTTAATCAGATAACGTCTCCTATTTATCTTATTGAGACAAAAAACAATTACCGCTTTAACCTAATCAATCACGTTGTCACGCTTTAGCTGATTAACAATTTCAGAAATAGTCTCTTTGATAATGCTCTCTGCGTCGTTTTTATCAAAACTGGTCGATTGCATGCTCATGACACGCCCTTGGTTAGTGACGGAAAACAGGTCGGTAGCGAGCACTGCAGTAGCTGCAATATCAAATTCTTGTTCGACGTGAATATCGGTATATTCATAAACAAAAAAGTCTGTGAGGCTCTCAAACTGCGGCCGTTTAACTTTAACTTCTGTGCGCTTCTCCGTTTTTTCAATCTCTAGCCGAGTCCCCAATAAGCGTGTGACGATAACACCTTCAACATCTAACTTTTTGACCAACGCAATCGCTGACTCTTTGCTCAGTTCAGTGCCTTTATCTAGCGCTAATTTCGCACCATAAGACTCGACACCGCGTTTTTTTAATTCCGTAACCAATAACGTTTCAAACTGCGAATTGGCTTCTTCATCTGTGCCGGCACCAATAACCAGAAAGCTCTTTACTGGCTTGGGGAAATTGCTAATCTCAAACGTTTTTATCATTTCAGGCGCTTTCGTTGAGGAGCATGCTGTCATCAATAGCGCGATGAGCGCAATAACGATGGCATTCAATAGAGTGTGTTGTTTCATTTTCCTTTTTCCTTTTTAATTCTGGGTTAGCGTGTTGGAAAGTTAGCTAAGATTTCTCTCACAGCAGGAGCAATACCCGCTTCACTACCTTTTTTCTCTTCATTAGATAGTCGTTTACTGGCACTGCCATGCCACACGGGTGCATTTCGATTGACATCAAAAACGTCAATCGCTAATGACCCTTTAACATAATTCACTGCTGTTGTTCTTGTCGTTGTTCTAATGGCTCTTGGTTCCCAGTATTGGCGTCCCCAGCGCCAGTCTTCATAGACAAAACCCGGCTCAGTGAAGACTTTAATTTTGTCCCGAGCACCTATAGTGAAAGACACGGCCATATCGGCTTGTGCTTTTTCATCAACAAACCGATATCCCTTTGATTCAAGTTCACGCCTGATACTGTCCTTTACCTTTGCACCAATAAAAGGGCTGACAATGTAGTCACTCTGCACAAGCATGGGGGTTTCACTCGCCCATGAAAATGTTTGATAAAGGCCAAAGTCTTGCTGTGGATCTGCATCGTTGAAGACACGAGGCTTGACAGCACAGGCCGTAACAATGGTTGCCATTAACAACATGGCAAAGAACTTGATGATGTTATGTTTCATGTTTTGCTCCATTTTCAGTGTAGTGATTCACATTGGATATCTGTTTATACCTTGGAAACTAAGAATAGTTACTTGTGATTTAAGCCGTTAATCCCTCAGCGTCTGATGATTATCAAATCGAGACAAAATAAACTGACGTTAACTGGTTATCAGTTATCTAGAATAGACGCTCCCGGCCTTAAAGCCCGCTTTCTCCAGCTGTCTGTGTCTGTACCCATTTGTTCACCTAGCTCGACCAAACCTTGCATAATCTCACGATCAAATAGGTTACCTGAAGACTGAACCTCGTAGTCTTGCGGTATGGCAACGAAGTGCATTTGCACGTCAAAGTCATCACGCCTGTTAATCAGCTGCGAAAATGTTTCAATATCTTGTATTGATTGAAGTGTCGAACCTCTCATAAGAGACACTAAGCTGCGTGCCGCGATAGATGACCATGCCTGACGCACCACAACAGGGTCCATCATTAATTTATTGTTTATGATGACCCATATTCTTATCCGAAGTGGCCTGTCTGGTTTCACATAACTCACCGCTGACTGGTCGTCATCATAGAGCCAGCTTCTGTCTTCTATGCCACTGACAACTTGCATAGAAGCACCACCATCGACATACAGGTGACCATCGATATTTATCGGCGGAAAGGCGCTAGGGATGGCAGACGACGCGATAAGCTTTTCGGTGAGCGCTTTATGCACATCTTCCGACGACTGCTCGCTGGCGAGGTCTGATAAATCCCACACTCGCATAACACCGTAATCGATATTCGTTGCACCAACGGCTAACACTTTATTGTGTTTACCTTTTGCTGCAATAGCTTCGATAAGGTCTGGCGTGATACTTTCTTTGATACGTTGATGTAAAACACTAGCATCATAGTAAGCACGCTTGTTTGTGAGGAACGAAAAAAGGGAACGAGCCACCACCATGTCCTCATCTGGATTGGCATAAAGATTAACGATTTCATCATAGGCGTCATCGGTTCCGACAAAAGCAAAGGGGGCAATCAATGCTCCTGTACTAATGCCACTCACACTATCAAAATCAGGCCGTGCAAATTCACTGTCTTTTACGCGCCCCCAACCTTTGAGAAAACCTGCACCAAAAGCACCTAATGGACCTCCGCCCGACAAAACCAGTATGTCAAAACTCTGCTTTTCTGAGGCTTGATACTCGCTGGCTAACGCAGCCTGACTTTTCTTCGCCATCGCAGCTAAATCTGATTCGTATTTTAAAGAGAACGCCTCTTGCCCATCCAATAATTGCTGTTGACTGAGGTTTCGAACAGGCGTTGAGCAGCCTGTTACCAATATCAGGATACCCATAAGGATTATTTGCTTTAGCATGTGCTCATTGATTCTCTACAATCTGCTCTATAACCAACGTTGGATCTGTAAGATGGTCGCCAGCTCAAATACTGACACAGCTGTTAACGCTTATCGAGTCACTTATAAACGCAAAATTCATGTCTGGGAATGGAAGATCATCGCAATGTCCAAATAAGATTACAAAGTGACCAAATATGATTACCCAAACAATGACAGCAAACCCTAGAATCAAAGGATAAATAGTCAATGTAAGGCCTTGAGTCAATTGCGAATTATGGCTTTATAAGCCATATTGGCTTTTTCAAACACGAGTTAGGTGTTAACAAGATAAATGCTAGAGCAAATTTTAATAGGCACCTGCGTCATCTGTGGGACGGTCATTATTCACGTGTTGTTTATCAATATTTTGACTCACACCTTAACAACACACGGTACCTGGATTGCAACGCCACCCAAAAGGGTTAAACATACCCTCGTTCTTACCGGAATGGTGTTATGGTTAGTCGCGGGGTTAACGCTTAGTGCATGGTTATGGGCCGGAGTCTACCTCTTGACGGGTGCGTTTGATCAACTTGAGCCTGCGCTTTATTTTGCTGTCGTCACCTTCACAACATTAGGTTATGGCGACATAACGGTTGGTACTGATTGGCGTATACTCGCTAGCCTCACAGCGGTCAATGGTTTGATTATTGTAGGGCTTAATACAGCTTTCTTGGTCGAGGCACTGTCTCGTATAAACAAAGCACAAGGCAACATATAATGAATGAGCTCACTTTTGATAGTTTCATGTCTTACACCATCGGTATTTTGGTGTTTTTCGTGGGCGTATCTCTGACCAAAAAGCTCAAGTTTCTTAGAGATTTCAATATCCCCGAACCTGTCACAGGTGGGCTATTGGCCGCCATGCTGATTTACGCCGTTTTTGCTGTAACCGGTAGCGAGATAGCCTTCGATTTATCCACAAGAGACCGATTACTGGTTTATTTTTTTACGGCGATTGGACTTAATGCCCGATTCTCTGACTTAGTCGAAGGCGGCAAGCCTCTTGTCATACTGTTGGTTTTGACACTCTCTTTCATCGTTATTCAAAACATCATTGGTATCGGAAGTACCCTATTCCTTGATTTGCCTTCACCCATTGGCGTGCTGGCAGGCTCTGCATCGTTAATCGGTGGGCATGGCACCGCTATCGCCTGGGCGCCGGATGTGGTTGAGCTGGGTATACCGAATGCGCTTGAAATAGGCGTTGCGGCGGCAACACTCGGGCTCGTTGTGGCCAGTTTAGTCGGCGGGCCAATTGCCAAGTTCTTATTGGCTAAACATCAGCTTTCTGGGCAACCTTCAGAAAAGCCTTCGGTTGGCATTGAATATAAAAAAGCGGAGACGGAATCCTTCGACCACATGAATTTCATGGCGGTTATCTTGGTAATACACCTGTGTATTATCATCGGTTACATTGCCAATAGTGTCATCACCGACATGGGTTTTAAGTTGCCTCTTTTCGTAACCTGCTTATTAACCGGGATCATACTGTCGAACACTGTACCCAAATTTTTACCTAAACTACATTGGCCCGCCAGAACACGTTCTCTGGCTATCGTCTCAGACTTTTCGTTAAGCTTATTCCTCACCATGTCACTGATGAGCATGCAGTTATGGACCATAGCTGACTTAGCCGGGTCACTGATGATTATTCTGGCATTGCAAACGCTTGGAGCTGTGTTGTTTATTATCTATATTTTATTCCCGCTCATGGGGAAAAATTATCAGGCTGCTGTATTAAGCGCAGGCTTTGGTGGGTTTGCACTGGGTGCCACACCAACAGCCATAGCCAATATGACAGCCGTTACAAAAGCGCATGGTGCTGCACCAACGGCCTTTATTATATTGCCTTTAGTCGGTGCTTTTTTTGTGGATATTACTAACGCATTTGTTATCCGCTTTGCGCTAAGCTTTTAAACAGAATGACGGAACAAGGCTATTCGCCAGACTTGTTCTACACAGATTGAATATTGAATACAACCAGGGGTTGTTACCCCGATAAAAGGTAACCTAATGATTTCAAAGACGCAGAGCATTTTGATGGCTGTCGGACTCAGCCTACTCGCTGGGTGTGGGGCAGAAGTAACAACCCAAAAGGCTGAGGTCATTCGGCCGGCAAAGTTAATCCAGGTAGAGGCTTCTTCGAATATCAAACACTTCAACTTCCCGGCTGTGGTTGAAGCCTTAAGCTCTAAAGATTTAACGTTTCAGGTCTCGGGGCAAATTGAGAAACTCAATGTACGCGAAGGCGATGAAGTGAAACAAGGTGATGTGATCGCAACCTTGGTTCAGCGCAGTTTCGATAACCAATTACAAACCGCACAGACACAATATGACGCGGCGCTACTCGACTTTGGACGCGCTGAGCGACTCATCAAAGAAAATGCCATTGCACAGAATGTTTATGATCAACGTCTTACCCAATTAAATGTCGCCACAGCACAACTGGATACTGCCAGAAAAGCGATAGAAGATACGGTACTTTTGTCGCCCTTCGATGGCGTTGTCGCCGTGAAACATGCTAAGGAGCTGGATACCGTCAGCCCCTCGCAACCGGTATTTACGCTGCAAACCGAAGGCGCCGCAGAAGCGCTGGTCAAGATCCCAGCAAGTTTAGTAACTCGCTCAAAGCAGATTGAGCCTATTGAAACCGTGGTAGTGCTTGATTCAGCCAGCCAGTATGAAATAAAAGCCGAGTTTGTCGCTGCATCAACCCAAGCTGACGAACGTTCGCAAACCTTTGACGTTCGTTTTGGCTTTACGCCCCCTGAAGAACTGAGGATATTACCCGGCATGACAGGCGTCGTTAAATCAAGTTTAAGGCTCACTTCTGATGTTAAAAGTGTCGGTCAAATATCCATTCCTCTTAGTGCTATCGTGTCTGACAGCGACGGCCAATTTGTATGGAAAGTGAATACCGAAACCATGACGGTTGCCAGGCAAAACATTCAAGTGGGCGCAGGCGTTGGTGACATGTTAGCGGTTGATCAAGGTTTAAGTGAGGGCGACACCATTGTTGGCGCAGGCGCTTCGTACCTGAACGAAGGGATGAAAATCCGTCGCTTAGAAAACTAGTCACTCATCTAGCCTAAATCAACAGGAATTATGTTATGAATCCAGGAATTTTCGCGATGAAG
>CAZVDU010000117.1:0-12973 GCA_964625615.1 uncultured Pseudoalteromonadaceae bacterium
CATGACAATCAGGCGTGTCGAGTAAGCAAAGATAAACACATTTAACGTTAAATACGCACGCTGTTAAAAATGTCACGTATATAGTGTTGGTTCACAAACGCTGTTGAAGCAGGTGGCTGTGTATCAAGCGCATTATTGCTCCACACGTAGTGTGCACATATCAACACGCTCAGGAAAGCGAAAGCTAATTTTGTTGCATTTGTAATCGCAGTTGAGAAGGTAAAAAGTCAAACATGATTTTAAATTGACGACTAAAATAACTGTGCTCTGCAAACCCACATTGAAACGCAATCTCCTCGATAGGTAATTCAGTTTCAATTAACATTCGACGTGCGTTTTCCAAGCGGATTTTATTGATAAATTGTTTTGGTGTAATACCTAAATGTTTTTTAAAACGTCGCTCGATAGCGCTTACAGATAAAAAAGCCACTTCTGCTAGATCGCGTACAGTGATAGTTCGATGATAATTGAGTTTAACAAACTCTACAGGCCCTTTGATGGCTTCTATAGTTAACATCGATTGTGATGTGTGTTCAATATGGTGGGTAAATCCATAGGTCCCGATTACTGTCCCGTAATCATCAAATAATGGTCGTTTTGACGTTGAATACCAGCCAAATTCACCTGTTGTCGACATATTCAATTCAATTCTGTCTGTAATAAGCTCTCCGGCAATAACTTTTTGGTCATCAACTCTATATTGTTTTGCTAAATGGGGAGGGGAGATTTCGTCGTCTGATTTACCAATGATATTCAGTAAAGTGCCTTGGCCACTATGTTCAATAAAAAACTGGTTTGCATGAACGAATTTGCCCTCTATATCCTTTATCCAAAACAAAGTGTCAGGAATGAGATCAAACATTTTTATCAATGTTTGTGTGCTGACTTTCTCTATAAACGTCTCAGAGTTTGTGTGAATAGAAGTACTCATTTTAATTTAATAATCATGATTTCAAAGGCTAAGTTAGCAAATCCAGCATCGCTTGTTATGTTGATTGAAGATTAACAATAATAGGTGGGTGTCGCCACCCTGACGTTTATGCAGTGCCATTTGTTATTGTCGGTAGGTAGTTTACGAGGATATAAAGTTGAGATGTAAGGCGAGGTTTGCCCTTGGGCCTAGAAACCTGACGCGGCATTGTTAAACTTGCCAGCTTAGTTGTTTGATATTATAAGTCGCCGAAAAAATCATATATCAAACCGATTTTTTGCTAACGCAGGAAACAATAAAAATACATACTTATAAAAAGTATTTTACATTTTCAAATGTGATGACCATGAATAACACTTTGCTCATCTAGGGTGGAAAAACTTGATGGAGAAGGTTCTATGGTATGATTAATAAAGAAAGCGCTTACATCGTTGTTACTAATTAAATTGAAGTGCAGTTAAAAGGTAATGTAGTGTTGATGTGTAGTGCATTGTTTATATCCGAAGCCCTCTGTAAACTCTGGTCAAGAACCGTATTTCCCCAAGCTTCAGTGTTAATTAGATGTTAAGAGGTGAGCGTGGTTTGTTACGCCCAATAAGCGTTGAATTTGCAATTGTTGAGACGCCGAAAAAGTTAGACATTGATACCACAAGAACCGTATTTATATTTGTAGTCTCATTATTTGCAAGTAGATTGATAAGGGAGTGAACAGATGACTAGCCCATTAACGGCTTCTTCTAAGAGCCTAAATCACAGGCGGCAGTTCCTAAAAAATTTAGTAACGACATATTGTGCTGCGTCTGCGACAACCTTGCTCAGTTCGATGAGCTTATCTTCAGCATTTGCGTTTCAAGCCAATGCACGAGACAAAGAGGCTGACGGGCTTGTATTGTCAAGCTCACAATTAAGTACATTAGGTGCTATATGTGAGACGGTCCTCCCTCGAACAGATACACCCGGTGCAGCAGATGTAGACTGCCACGGATTCATTGATCACCATTTATACTATTGCTACTCAAAAAAGCAGGCGCGGACAGTTAGAAAGATAATCAACTCAATTAATAGAAAGTCAAAACGGCTACATAAAAAGGCCTTTGAACAAAGCTCTTTATCACAACAGCAGTCATTGCTAAGTGAACTTGAGGCTATGCAGGGTTTTACTTCAGAACACAGGGCGCGGTTCAAGTTTGTCAAAGAGCTGACTTTGTTTGGCTTTTTTACAAGTGAAGCCGGAGCCACTGAGGTATTGCCTTATCAAGCTGTACCTGGGGGGTATAAAGGCTCTATACCTGTTGAGGAAAGTACACGGACATGGGGTTCATTGGGTTTCTATTAGGAGGTTAGTTATGTCACTTGATGAATTTTTAATTGAAGAAAGTTCTAAAGTTTTTGATGTTATCGTTGTTGGTTCTGGAATTACTGGTGGGTGGGCGGCAAAAGAGTTTACCGAAAAAGGCTTTAAAACGCTCATGATTGAGCGAGGCAGAAAAGTGGAACATCGTAAAGATTACCCCACTGAAGGTAAGGGGCCGTGGGAGTTTGACCAACGTACCAAAGCCACAAATATACTCGTTGAACAAGAGTATCCCGTTCAGTCGAAATGCTATGCATTTAATGATGCGACAAAACACTTTTTCAACAATGATCGAAACTTCCCTTATTCTACCGAAAAAGGTACTGGGTTTGATTGGATAAGGGGCAATCAACTTGGTGGCAAATCATTGCTTTGGGCTAGGCAAAGCTATCGAATGAATATGTTTGATTTTCAGGCCAACAAAGCCGATGGACATGGTATTGACTGGCCTATTAGATATCGGGATCTTGTCAAATACTATGATTATGTAGAGAAACACGTAGGCATATCTGGTGCACAAGATGGGTTACCGCAACTTCCTGATAGTCACTTTCTTCCCCCTTTCGAGATGAACGGCCCCGAAAAATGGATACAATCCTCGCTTGGTGAGACATTCCCTGATCGGCCCATGATAATGGGGCGTTGTGCTCACCTTAGCAAGGCGACTGAGTATCACATAAAGCAAGGAAGAGTTTCTTGTCAGACTCGTGATGAATGTCAGAAAGGGTGTTCATTTGGCGCTTATTTCTCGACACAGAGTTCAACACTGCCCCCTGCTATTGCAACAGGTAACTTATCTATTGCTGTCGACAGTGTGGTTCACAGCGTTATTTATGATGAAAAAACCAATCGTGCAGTTGGCGTTAGAGTGATTGATGCGAATTCCATGAAAACGCGAGAGTATTTCGCGAATGTTGTTTTTCTATGTGCATCGACCATTGGTACAGCGCAAGTTATGCTTAATTCTAAATCGCGTCGGTTCCCCAATGGGATTGCCAATAGCTCCGGTGTGATAGGCCATTATTTGATGGATCACAACTATAACGCTTGGGCTAGTGGCAAAATCGATGGCTTTGATGATGAGTATTACTCTGGTAGAAGGCCGACAAGTGTATACATACCTAACTTTCAATATGAACCCAAACGCTATAAGAAACACTATAAGCGTGGGTATGCATTAGGTGGCTCAGCTCAGCGAAGAGACTGGCGAGGAGGTCATGTTGTTGACGGCGTAGGCGCAGATTATAAAAAGAGTTTAACGAAGCCTGGGGATTGGACATTTAGACTATGGGCGCAAGGTGAAATGCTACCTAAGTATGAAAATAGTGTCAGCTTACACCCTACCAAGACAGACAAATGGGGCATGCCGCAAATGCACTTCAATATTTCGTGGTCTGAAAACGAGCGTTTAATGATGGAAGATTGTGCTCAGGAATGCGAAAAAATGTTGAACAAAATAGGGTTAAGCGAGGTGTCAGCTCAAGTTACCACCGACTCTAGGTCGCCTGGTCTTGCGATTCATGAGGTTGGTACAGCGCGTATGGGCAGAGATCCCAAGGAATCTGTATTAAATGCTCACAACCAAACACATGATATTCCTAATTTATTTGTCACGGATGGCTCTTCATACTGTTCATCAGCAACAGTTAATCCCTCATTAACTTTTATGGCCCTTACTGTAAGAGCTGTGGATTATTGTGTTAATGAAATGAAGCAGCGTCGAATTTAATTATGCCCACAAGGGTTATTGAGGTGTTGAAATGAACCAAGCTAGATTGATTATGATTTATATTGCCTTGTTAGGGGGCTTATTATTTTCAGCGAATTCTGTTGCTCAGGAAGTAGGTTTACAGTTGTACAGCCTGCGCCATCAAATGGAAGCTGACTTACCCAAAGCGATTGCTCAAGTAGAAAAGTGGGGTATAAATGCAGTAGAAGGTGGTGGCAATTTATATAATTACCCAATTTCAGATTTTAAAGCGTTGTTAGACAAGCATCATGTGCAAGTTGTTAGTGTAGATACTAATTATGAAGAGCTGCGTGATAACCCGATTGCCGTTGCGTATAAAGCAAAATTATATGGTGCGCGGTTTGCGACGTTTTATTGGATTCCTCATAACAATCCCTTCTCCGCAGATTATGCTAAAGAAGCCGTTGAGATAATGAATAAGGCAGGGGCATTATTGAAGAAAAATGGTGTTACTTTGCAGTACCACCCTCATGGCTACGAACTCATACCATATGAAGGAGGTACCGTTCTTGATTATATGCTGAAGAATGTAACTGAAGCTAAGTTTCAAATGGATGTGTTTTGGATTAAGCATGGCGGCCAAGACCCGGCTGAGCTTTTGAAGCGTTATCCAGGAAAATTTACCTCTTTGCATCTAAAGGATCGTCTGTCGGGTACAGATAGTTTAGTGAGCTACCAAGCTGCTGCAGAATATAATGTTGTTTTAGGTACTGGCGATGTTGGTATAGACAAGGTTATATCTGCAGCCAAACAACAAGGCATTCGTTATTTTTTCTTAGAAGATGAATCTTCAAAGGTGCTTACGCAAATCCCGAAAAGCATTGATTATATTAATTCTTTAATGCGTTAGGGTGATTTTGCTTAGGAGGAGGGTACAGTATAGCTGTCGTTATAATAGCTAAGTCAATCCAACTGTATATAAAGCTTATCTAGCCTCACTGCTACATACAATGGCGCACTAAGTATGCTTAATGTTATTAGTAATATTAATAGCTTGCGCTTTTCTATGAATACCCGGTGTATATTTATCAACAAAATCCTCAAGCCAGGCATTCTAAAAACATAAACGCCGAAAAAATTGCATACCAAACCGAATTTTTACTAACACAAAAAACAATAGAAATACATAATGATAACAATTATTTCACACTTTTAAGTATGGTGAGCGTGAATTGGTCATTGCTGATCTGGGTTGGAATTATATAGTTGGGGATGTATGATGGCTGTAAATGAAAGCGCTTTCATGCGTGAAGCTCGATGAGTTTCAGCTAAACTAAAAGTTAATGTAGGGCTTTTGTTCAGTGCGCTTGGTCCAGATCCAAAGCTCTATGTAGAATTTGATAGAGAGTTACTCATTGACTCTATCATCGTTGCTCAAAAAAGCATGGGCGAATAGTTAGCAAAATGGTCAAACTAATTAAATAACTTGAGTGATGATGTCAGTATTATTTATTGACGAATAATTAACAAAAAGCATCAAAATATAATGCCACAAAAACAACTTAAATCAGTAATCATAATCGGCGGAGGGACAGCTGGCTGGATGACCGCAGCAGGTTTATCTAGCATGCTCAAAGACTCCGGTCTCTCGATTACATTGATTGAATCTGAAGAAATTGGCATTGTTGGTGTTGGAGAAGCAACGCTACCTCACATTCGTTTTTTCAATCAAACAATTGGCATTGATGAAGCTGAATTTATGGCAGCCACCTCTGCTACATTTAAGCTAGGTATTGAATTTGTCGACTGGAGACGAAAAGGTGATAGCTATATTCATCCTTTTGGAGATTTTGGTTTAGCTAATAATGGGATAGAGTTTCACCAGTATTGGCGAAAGATGTCAGGACTCGCAGAAACGGGACCGATAGACATGTACTCATTACCTATTGCTGCCTGTCGGCAAGGTAAGTTTCAACCTCCCGCCGAAGACCCAAGTAATGTGTCATCCACGTATCGATATGCCTACCAGTTTGATGCAACCAAATATGCGCCTTTCCTCAGAAAGCATGCCGAGGCTCGCAATGTTACTCGCATAGAAGGTAAAGTTGTTGACGTAACGCAAACAGCAGAGACTGGCAATATTGAGTCTGTGGTGTTGGATAATGGTAACACTTATTCTGCTGATCTATTTATAGACTGTACCGGCTTCTTTGGCTTGCTGATCGAAAAAACGCTCAAGGCTGGATATGAAGATTGGACTCATTGGTTACCTTGCGATAGCGCAGTAGCCGTTCCTTGCGAGAGCGCTGGTCCGCTTTTACCTTTTACAAGAGCAACTGCGGATGAATGCGGATGGCGCTGGCGTATTCCGTTGCAACATCGCACGGGTAATGGATACGTATATTCGAGCGCATATACGTCAGACCAAAATGCACAAGATGTATTAATGCAAAACCTTGAAGGGCCTGCACTTAGTGAACCACGTCAATTACGTTTTAAAACAGGTAAAAGACGCAAACTCTGGACTAAAAACTGTATAGCAATTGGCCTTTCTGGTGGTTTTTTAGAACCCCTCGAATCTACAAGTATCTATCTTATCCAAGAAGGTATAACCAAGCTTTTAGAGTTGTTCCCGCAAACGACGGACTTTGCTGAGGACATGGTTGAGTATAACCAGTTGATGGATCTTGAGTTTGAGCGGATTCGCGATTTCTTAATTTTACATTATGTTGCAACAGAAAGGGATGACAGTGAGTTTTGGAACCATATTCGCTCAATTGATGTACCTGATACGCTCGCTGAAAAATTAGACCTGTTTCGTATTCGCGGACGGGTAGTTCGTTATGATCATGGCTTATTTTTACCACCAAGTTGGATAGCCGTGATGTTAGGGCAAGGCATCATACCTGAACAGCACGATGCTCGTGTCAACGCAATGCATGACACAGACATAGCGACACATATGCAACGGATGCGTACGCTAATGAAAAACACGGCTGAAAGGATGACAGATCATCGCGATTACCTTCATATGAATGGTATGGTCGGAGAGAATGCATGAGTTATCAGGGAGATACTCGCACTATACTAATCATTGGTGAAGGCCTAAACGCTTGGTTTCCTGCTGCAATGCTGTCCAAAAGCTTGCCGCCAAACATGTATCGCATTCTCGTCCAAGACACAGGCTCTAATAATACGTCTAATAGTTCAACAATCATTGCTAGACCTAATATATGTCGTGCGCATAGTATTTTGGGTATCGACGACCCTATGCTGGCTCGCGAAGCTAAAGCAAGACCTGTACATGCATCACCCGTTAATTTAAAAGGGAAGGAAGTTTTTCTGCCTTTTGGTGAATATGGCGTACCTTATCTCGGAGCAGCGTTCAATCAACACTGGTTGAAAGCAAATAAGGCGGGTAAAGCGGGGCCACTTTCTGATTATAATCTTGCTTTACGTTTAACTGCGGAAGGCGGTTTTCTCGGTAAGCCGTTAGAAGGAATGCCTTTTGTAGATTATGGGTATCAGCTCTCAGTAATGGGCTATACCACGCTACTCAAAAATATCGCGCTAAAAGCTAATGTTACTGTAATTGACGAAGCCCTTAACGATATTAAGACTAAGGATTCCGTATTAATCGAGAGTGTTGTATTTGAGAACAGTCAAATACAACCAGATTTGAGTCTCTGTTTTGCTGGTCAAGACTCTGCAAATCAAGAAACTTTAAAGCGCCTTGATATTTGTTTGAACGGTTATTATGTCGACACCTCTTCTAGCATTCCTGGGGTTGGTCTACATCAGTTACAAAATTGTGTTACGCGACTATTGGCATATTGGCCTGATGGCGCATTTACTCAAACTGAAAAATCAGAACTACGACGCATACATTTAGCTGAAGCACAAAATGTTGCCGACATGCACACTCTTCTTACTCAAGGTCCTGCTGCCGCGTTAGCTGGTTCTACGCTCGCTAGAAAGTGCAGAGTTTATAGTAGTCGAGGAGTTATTCCTACTGAGGATTATGAAGTCTGCACTAAAGCTGAATGGCTTGCAGCGTTTAGCCTATCAGGCTTGGTACCGAAACAATACGACCGGATAGTAGACACAGTTTCTATTGAGCACACAGTCGCATTTGTGAATCAAATTCTCGTAAAATTTGACCGCCTCTTACAACGTCCGAAATCACAGAGGGCAATGTAAATGACCAATGTTATAAGAAAGGTTGTAATTGTAGGTGGTGGGTCTGCTGGTTGGATGACAGCAGCGGCACTCAGTAAATATTTATCGAAAAGCAAAACGAGTATTACGTTAATAGAATCTGAGCAAATTGGAACTGTTGGTGTAGGTGAGGCAACCATTCCGCAAATAGCCAAATTTAATCAAATACTTGGCATTGATGAAAACACTTTTGTACGAGAAACCTCTGGTACTTATAAGCTAGGTATTGAGTTTGCTGATTGGGGTGGGATTGGGGAACGTTATTTCCATCCATTCGGAACTTACGGTTTTGATCTTGAAGGCTTGTCTTTTCATCATTTTTGGCAACGCCAATGGGCAGCTGGAGATAAGACAACTCTTGATGATTATGCTTTGAATGCTCTAGCGGCATATGCAGGGAAATTCATTAGCCCACAACCAGAGCACGGTCCTGTCATCAACAAAATTGCTTATGCCTATCATTTTGATGCGACACGCTACGCCAGCTTTCTACGAAAGCTCTCTGAACAACGAAATGTAGAAAGAGTGGAAGGTATTGTTGCTCACGTTCATAAGAATGAGGGCAATGGTTTAATAAGTTCAGTGACACTTGAAGATGGCCAAAATATTTCTGGTGACTTGTTTATCGATTGCACTGGTTTTCGCGCTTTGTTGATGGGTAAAGCTTTAGGTGTTGACTACGAAGATTGGTCTCATTGGTTACCTTGTGATAGAGCTGTTGCAGTGGGTTGTGAGCGCATTGGAACTCCAGAACCTTATACACGTTCGACAGCGCGAACTGCTGGGTGGCAATGGCGGATTCCTTTACAACATCGCACGGGTAACGGTTATGTCTATTGCAGTCGCTTTTTAAGCGCAGAAGAAGCTGAAGCAACACTGCTAGATAATTTAGAAGGTGAGCCTGTGAGTGAGCCTAACCATTTGCGTTTTGCGACAGGGCATAGGCATAAGTTCTGGGAGAAGAATTGTATTGCCATCGGCCTTTCCGCTGGTTTTCTTGAGCCTTTGGAATCGACAAGCTTGCATCTTATTCAAAGTGGCATTTCAAAACTCATTGCTTTATTCCCAGACGAGTCAACGTCTGGTATTGAACAAGATGAATATAATCGCCTGATGATAGATGATTTTACGCATATTCGTGATTTTCTGATCCTTCATTACAAGCAAACCAAACGCGACGACTCGCCATTCTGGGATTACGTACGCAATATGGATATACCAGCATCATTAGAACGTAAGCTCTCTTTACTCAGTTCACGTGGTAGGTTTTTCAAATACGATGCTGAGCTGTTTGATGTTACAAGCTGGATCGCAGTTTATGTTGGTCAGGGAGGTAAGCTTAATGGCTACAACCCAATAGCCGATGGTTTAAGTGATGGTAATGTAAAGCGCAGTCTTGCAAATATGCGAGATGCGATGGAAAAAGCGGTTACAGCAATGCCAACGCATCAAGCTTACATCGAAAGGTTTTGCCAAGAGGCTCCCCTAAAAACAACACAAAAGGCCACGACATGAGCAACCAACTTGATCGTGTTTTAATTGTTGGCGGAGGTACTGCTGGATGGATGGCAGCGGCTACGTTAGGTTTTTTACTGGAAGGTACAAAAACAAAAGTTCAGCTTATCGAATCTGAAGCCATAGGAACAGTTGGTGTTGGTGAGGCGACTATACCTCCAATTTCTGAATTCAATAATATGCTAGGTATTGATGAAAATGAGTTTGTTGCAGCGACTAAAGCAACGTTTAAGCTTGGTATAGAATTCAATAATTGGGGACAGTTAGGCGACTCATACATTCACCCTTTTGGTGATTTTGGTGTTAATTTTGACGCAATACCCTTCTATCAGTATTGGGCAAACCTATACGCTAAAGGAAAAGCTAAAGACCTCTTCGAATACTCATTGATGGTACAAGCTTGCCATCAAAGTAAGTTTATGCGCCCTTTGCGAGACCGCCCTCAATCTGCATTAAGCGGAATTAACTATGCGTTTCAATTTGATGCTGGCTTGTATGCTGCGTATCTAGCTGAC
Source organism: uncultured Pseudoalteromonadaceae bacterium (assembly GCA_964625615.1). Taxonomy (GTDB): domain Bacteria; phylum Pseudomonadota; class Gammaproteobacteria; order Enterobacterales; family Alteromonadaceae; genus M269. The sequence goes on from CAZVDU010000117.1 coordinate 10,224, forward strand.
TATGCAAAAGCCAAAGGGGTTGAGCGTATAGAAGGTAAAATTGAGCAAGTTTTACAAAACCCAGAAACGGGCTTTGTGACCAAGGTTGTTACCGAAAGCGGTGAACAGTATGAGGCAGACTTTTTTATCGACTGCTCAGGGTTTCGTGGTCTATTGATCGAAGAAACGCTAAAAACTGGCTATGAAGATTGGACGCAATGGCTACCTTGTGATCGCGCTGTAGCGATGCCATGCAGTGCCAGTGAAGCGCCAATTCCATACACGCGCGCAACAGCCCGTGAAGCTGGCTGGCAGTGGCGTATTCCCTTACAGCATCGAACAGGGAATGGTTATGTATATTGTAGTCAGTTTATTTCTGATGAAGAAGCTCTCAACACCTTGCTAAATAATCTTGATGGTACGCCATTGAGTGAACCGAACTTCCTACGCTTTAAAACTGGTCGGCGTAAAAAAGTCTGGAATAAAAATGTGCTCGCCCTCGGCCTTGCTGCTGGGTTTATGGAGCCACTAGAATCCACCAGTATACATTTAGTGCAAACGACACTAGCACGCCTACTTACGCATTTTCCAGATAAGCGATTTACCGCTGCAGATCGTGACGCAGTCAACGAACGGACAGCTATAGAGTATGAACGTGTACGAGATTTTCTTGTGCTCCATTATTCATTGACTAAGCGAGATGACACACCCTTTTGGCAACATTGCCAGCAAATTCAAAGACCACCACATTTACAGCGCAAACTCGAACAATTCGAAAGCCATGGCCGAATCTTTGATGAGCACCTTGATTTATTCAGTGAAGCGAGCTGGCTGGCAGTCATGTATGGGCAAGGTGTAAAGCCGACAGGTTATCACCCTATAACAGATAAATTTGAAACGTCGAAGCTTGAAGACAGGATAGATTATATCCGTAAAGTTATTCACGACTCTGTGGACTCGATGCCAGATCATGCTTCGTTTATTTCTAAGAATTGTAAAGCTGTTCTTGATACACCATGAATACTTATTTGATGGCGTATCAAGAGCTGATTTACTTCACTGGTGATCTTAAGTTTTTATTAACTTTAAGGTTACGTTTAATTTAAATAATAACAATTAGAAAATTTAACAACTAAAAATTTAACACTGGGAAATGTGAAGGTCTCTTAAATTACTAAGGCAAGATACCAAGTCGCCTCCCAATGGGTAAATCTCCCTGAGTAGTCAGTATTTTATTGTCTCTAGGGGATATAACAATAACATCTCTAAGGAGACACATATGTTTGTAAAGAAGAAGTATCCAGAAAAGAAGCCGCACTTGCGAGCATTGGTAACTGGATTATCCGTTGTTGCTATGAGCGTATCTGCAAGTTTTGCTCAAGAGGCTCAAGACAACGATGCTACCAATGACTCAGATAATGTTGAGGTTATTGAAGTTAGAGGTATTCGTAACTCTATTGAAAGCGCACAAGAACTGAAAAAAAATGCTGATACCTTTGTTGATGCGATTACCGCTGCCGATATTGGTGCGTTACCGGATCGTTCAGTATCCGAAGCACTGCAGCGTTTGCCTGGTGTTAATATTGTAAGGTTCGCAGGTCCGAATGATCCTAACCGTTTTTCGGTTGAAGGTAGTGGTGTTGTTATTCGTGGTTTGCCTTTTGTTCGTTCAGAGTTGAATGGTCGTGACGTCTTCGGTGCAGGTCCCGGCGGTGTCTTAGGTTTCGAAGACGTTTCACCAGAATTACTGGGCAGTGTTCAAGTCTTTAAAAACCAGTCTGCCGATCTTGTTGAAGGCGGTTTGGCAGGTACTATTGACTTGAAAACACGCTTACCTTTCGATCAAGAAGGACAGTTAGTTTCTTTCTCAGCTGAGACTAACTATTCTGACTTGGCAGATGAAGCTACTCCTTCGCTTTCTGGTCTTTATTCGAATAACTTTGAGACTGACCTTGGTCGTTTTGGTTTCTTAGGTAATGTTTCATATAACCAGATTCAAACACGTGCTGATGGTACTCAAATATTTGATTATGATCCTGTCGAAATAGATGGTGAAACATTTTTCATCCCTGGTGGAGCAGGTATTCGCCAACAAAACTTTGATCGTGAGCGTTTTGGTATAGCCGTTGCCGCTCAATGGGAAAGTAAAGATAAAAAATGGTTAGGAACTTTCCAGTACCTTCGCTCAGATGCTTCATTAGAGTCTGATGAATTTGCTGCTGAGACTGCTGCTGATGGTGCCGCTGGAGGCCAGGCCCGCGACGCTTTCGACCGAAGTGATTTTGTCTTTGATGACAACAATGTATTCCAAAGTGGCACCATTGCCGATAATAGTCAGTGGCGCGGGCCCAATGGCACCGCTGCGTTAGTAGGACAGCAAGACGGTACCAACGGTGGACAACAATTATTCCATCGCCGTAACCGCTTCGAAGATGACCTCACGACAGATTTCGGTTTTAACGTAAAATACTCGCCGACTGATTCTTTGCGTTTTAATTTTGATGCGCAGTATATAGAGGCAGAATCACAAGTCGAAGATTTGCAAGTTTTCTCGTCTGCCTTCGCTGCTGTTAGGGTAGGTAACGAAGTAAATGGTGTTCCTGAAGTTTCTTTTGTAGAGCCCACAGGGCAAGAGGGTTTTTTCCAAGACCCGTCTAACTTCTTTACTCGTGCTGCACTTGATCATGTTCAAGATAACGATGCCGACTCGTTTGCCTTACGTGGTGACGTAGAATACGATTTCCAAAGTGATGGATGGCTCAAATCTGTTC
>CAZVDU010000118.1:0-12939 GCA_964625615.1 uncultured Pseudoalteromonadaceae bacterium
GGCCGAGGTAAAGCAATATCTATATTAATAGGGATTGTGCCTTGTTTAATTTTTTACTTTGCGGTCTACTTTGGTGCTTGGGCCGCATAACAAACACCAGACTGTTCGCTTTCTATGCTGAGACGCTATGTAAGGTTGGAACACTAACTCTCGCTTAGTGAACACGTTATTTACTGTTATCGGTGTAATTCTCTACTATCAACAAAGAATCAATATGTGCGAGTGTCGATGTATACGAGAGAATCGACACTCGTTACTGTTCATTGTGTACTAAACTCAACCGCTTGTATTAATCCTCCAAAATGCCCCTTTTTGTCCTGTGAAAAACCACGCTACTAGCCAACCGAATATAAACATTGAAGAGGTCATTTCGAGTATGTGTGCATAACGGAGTTGGTCTGGCATTAACGGGTTGGGTGGGAGTAATTGTGCTGTTGGCAGTAGGCAAAGGCACAACGCGAGTGTGATTCGTGGGTCATAATGTTTGCTATGAAAGTGTAATGTCCACCAAGCAATGATAGCCCACAGTAATCCGCGTAAAAATTGGAACACAGGCATCCAAATTGGGGTGTTTAAATCGCCGTAGGTGTGATCAAAGGTTTCACCTTGTGTTAGGACGACAAGTAATGAACCTGCACATAGATAAAGAAGCATGAATAGAATGGCGACTTTAATGAGTGTCATAGGTTGAGGAAGTTGTGTCGCGAAAGCTTGAGCTGTGTTTTGGCTATGACCAACAACGAACACTGAAACGCTGCAAACGATAATAGAAGTTAGTAACCCGAGCCACAAGTTATAAGTTAACAAGCTGGTATTCATGATGGGATCTGTTTGCCAAAGGTTGAGGAAAAACAGCGTTTCTATCTGCATTTGTAGATATTTGGAACCCCAATACATGATAAAAACCACGCTGATTTTCTTCAAGGTGGCATAAGGCCGATCCGTTATCTGTATCCGGGTGAGTAACAGATAAATAACCGTAGCTTCTATAAGAGACATCATGACAAAGGCAGAAAAGCTTGGCTCAAAGGATTGGAAAATGTCGGTGTCAGGTGGGGGTAAAATAGCGGCTATTACTATTTGTATTAGGATAAGCGTTATGGCTAGTAATAGGTATTTACCAGCATGTTTTATGTATACGTGCATTAATTTTCTCTCAATGGGTTATAGAAATGTTGAGTGAAGATTATGTGTACTGATACATTTAAAGAATGGGAAATAGGGCCTATTTGACCTAGGAAATTTGACCTAGTACTCCTTCGCAGAAGCCTATTTTTGCAGCTTTGTGACTAATTCTACTCTATTCGTTACTTGGCATTTCTTGAAGATGTTGTAGACATGATTTTTAACCGTGCTCGGTGAGATATTCATGTCGAACGCGATTTGTTTATTTGATAAACCTTTGGAAAGAGCAGTAGCGATTTCTTGCTCTTTAGGGCTTAGCTGGTCATATGTTGCTGACATTAAGGGTCGGCTCGAAGGTGAGAGTAATAGATGCTGCTTATACTTCCACAGCATGATGTTGTTGATGAGAAACACCAGAGGTAAGCTGTATGTCACACCATCATTCAATAAATGTGCACCGAACAGAGTAGCCTCAGCTAAAGGTAAGCCAATGGATTGGATTATGAGTGCGTTAGATAGCCGTTTCGCAAAGCTAGAGCGGCTTGGATAAAGTGCTGATGATTTTACCAATCTACCGTTTATTACCAGTGAGCAAACCAACAGGCTGATAGAAATAAGGAAAAACCATTGGCTCCATTTTTGTGGTAGCCACCATATTAAAAATGCTAATACGAGGCCGTAACCAACTTGAGCGAATAAAAGTCGACTAACCCAAGCAGGCCGCTCAAGTTGAAACGCGACTTGATGATATTTTGTCATGCTATAGGGTAAGGTGCCTAAAAATAAGAAGATAATAGAGGCGTAACTGTTGAACAGGTAAGGTGAAGGTAAATTGATATTCATGTACAGATAGGCTGCACTCACACAAACAAAACCTGCGATAAGGCTGTAATAAGCGCCAAATGCACGATCACCGACTCGGCTTGCCTTATCGCTACTATTGAGCAATTGACTTAATAAAAAGACACCGCTGAATAACGACAGTAGATAAAAAACAAACACTAAATGCGGCATATTAAAAAGTGATAGCGAAACCTAAGGTGGTTAGTTATAAAACAAAACGCCTCGAATAGGAATGGGTACTGGTTATTGCCACCGTGGCCTACTCACCCTGAACAGTTGCAACGATAGTTCTTGGACCGCCATGATCGCGATGCTCACACAAATAAATACCCTGCCATGTACCCATATTCAGACGTCCATTTGATAGGGGTATTGACTGACTGGAACCAATGAGTGTCGACTTAATATGGGCGGGCATATCGTCGGGTCCTTCATAAGTGTGCTCAAAGTAAGAAGCGCCTTCGGGCACGAGAACGTTGAAGTGCTGTTCCATGTCGCTTCTCACTGTAGGATCCGCGTTCTCATTCAAGGTAAGGGAGGCTGACGTGTGTTTTATAAAAAGATTTAGTAAGCCGATGTTGAGCTGGCTGATCTCGGTTAATTGCCTAAGCACTTCATCAGTGATGAGGTGAAAGCCCCGTGACTTTGCTTTTATCATGATTTCTTTTTGAATCCACATAATATGCCTTTACTGTTTATGCAGTGTTCTTGTTAGCGGCTCTAACATAGGTTCTGCTGCTTGCTCTTTACCAGTATGATTTATTCTGCTTTTGCCCAAAGGTAAACTCATCACTACTCCCCAACGAAAGCCTTAGTTGACGTCGGTTTTAACTTGAATGCGTATCAACGCGAGCAGGTAAAATCTATCAATGCGATGCTGGTGTTATTATACAGTAATGATCATAAATCAATTATTAGACATGGAAAATTAAATTGTATTCAAATTGGTTTTTTCATGGGTACTTAATCCATCCATATTTATAGATTGTTATAGTGGCCAGCAGTGATGACTGTTATCTTAATAGTTATATTGGCTCAAATGACAAGACATAATAATGTCTTCAGGTTGATTTGTATTGTTAATATATCGATTTTCTTATACTGGCCTGAGGCTATTTAGTGTCGCTTATTCGTTCTAACGGGTTTAACCCACAAGTGTTCTTCACTGCATCAGGCAGCATTATTGCTCTACTGGCCTTTTCTGTCATTGCACCTCAAAAAGCAAATAGTGTGTTTCAACTACTTCAAAACAGCATAGTCGCCAATGGTAGTTGGTTTTACGTGTTGAGCGTTGCTCTTATTCTGGTTGTTGTGATCTACCTTGGTGCATCTCGCTATGGCAGCATTAAATTAGGCCGAGATCACGACGAACCTGAATACAGCCTCATCACCTGGCTTTCTATGTTATTTGCTGCTGGTATGGGTATAGGATTGATGTTCTTTGGTGTCGCAGAGCCTGTCATGCACTTTATGCTTCCACCAACGGCTGATGCCAATACAATCGAAGCAGCCAAAGAGTCGATGAAAATGACTTTCTTCCATTGGGGCTTTCATGCATGGGCTATTTACGCCATCGTCGCGCTTATCCTCGCTTACTTTGCCTATCGACAAGGTTTACCGCTAACATTGCGTAGTGCGCTTTATCCGCTTATCGGAGACAGAATACATGGATGGTGGGGGCATTGGGTCGACATCTTTGCTGTGGTCAGCACCGTTTTTGGTGTTGCGACTTCCTTGGGCTTCGGTGCGACCCAGGTAAATTCCGGCTTTAATCATCTGTTCGGTTTGAATATCGGTTTAACCGAGCAGCTTTGCATTATGCTAGTTGTGACCTTGTTGGCAGTGTTGTCTGTTGTTTCAGGGTTGGATAAAGGGATTAGGCGTTTATCTGAATTAAACATGGGGCTGGCCGTCGCTTTATTGGTGCTGGTTTTGGTTCTTGGACCCACTGTCTTTCTATTGCAGGCCTTTGTTCAGAATACCGGTGCTTACTTGGCAGATATTGTGCGAAACACATTCAACCTCTTCGCTTATGAAAAAAGTGATTGGATCGGTGGTTGGACTATTTTTTATTGGGGCTGGTGGTTAGCATGGGCGCCTTTTGTAGGCTTGTTCATTGCCCGTATTTCAAAAGGCAGGACGATACGCGAGTTTGTGCTAGGCGTGTTGCTTATCCCTACCGCGTTTACCTTGATGTGGATGAGTATTTTCGGCAATAGTGCTATCGATCTCATCCTTAACCAAGGCGTTACTCAAGTGGCTGAAATGGTTAACCAAGATACAGCAGTCGCCTTATTTGTTTTTTTGGAGCAGCTCCCAGCCGCTCAATTGCTGTCGATACTTGCTACCTTGATGATCGTGGTGTTCTTTGTGACGTCTTGTGATTCGGGGGCTATGGTCGTTAATATGTTGTGTTCTAGCGGTAACAACGACACGGCGCTTTGGCAACGCATCTTCTGGGCTGCGGGTGTCGGCGTTGTTGCCGCCATTCTGCTGATGGCTGGCGGGTTAAGTGGCTTACAAACAATGACTATAGCCAGTGCATTACCTTTTAGTGTTGTTTTGCTCATCTCTATGGCTGGCTTGGTTAAATCTCTGAGGGTAGAAGCCTACAAAATAGAAAGCTTGCAGATGAAAGTGACGCCTTATCAACCCGTCTTACCTGAAGAAAGTTGGCGCGAACGATTAGTGAATATTATTGATTCTCCCAACAAAAGTCGGGTAGATACCTTTTTAGACAAAACGGTTCAGCCCGCTTTTGAAGAACTCACCAAAACCTTGGTCGAAAACCAAATAGAAGCGCGCTATGAAAGACTCTCGCGAGGTATTGTACTAACAGTGCTCCACGGTGATGAGCACGACTTTATCTATGGCGTTTATAGACAAAAGAACTCACAACCTGACTTCGCTCAATCAGGATCTGACAACTCATACAATGATGATGAACATATCTATTATCGCGCCGAAGTGCATCTTAGTGAAGGTGGACAAGATTATGACGTTATGGGGTGGTCAAAAGTTGCGGTGATTAACGACGTTATTGATCAATACCAACGGCATCAGCATTTCTTACACCTTTTGCGTTAGATAGGAAGATGAGGCTGGCTCAACGTATGCAAAAGGTGAAGAGTTAAGCTGTGTCTGTAATAGAAATCGATGCCATCAATAATTAAAGCCAGCTCGGAGCCACCGTCTTTCAATGCCTCCTAGCTTTGGTGTGCAGGTATACTTCAGCAACGTTTCACACACTCTAGTTCTCGTTATCTTGCGCTCTGCCAAAAACAATATAGGCCAGCGGGCCTATTGATCCTAGCGTCAGAGTGAGTAATACCCACGGCCAAGGGTTACGCCCGTTCTTTTTGGCATTGGGTATCATCCAGGTTAAAACAAGCACTAAAGCAATGACCAAATCAGTGAACACTTGCCAACCAGCAGGACTATGGCGGTGATAATCGAAAATACCCCAGTAGCCTACCTGATAGACTGAATATACGGACAGCAACAGGAAAGGAATAAGGATAACTAACGCAACAGGCTTTGTGATATTCATAATATGCTCCTACGATTGAGTTCAGCACTATTTTGAGTCATCGGTGAATAGAAGCAATTACCTCAGAGGTAATTGGATTTAGGTTCTAGCTGGACAAATAATTAAGGCTATCTTTAGGAGGACGCAATGGTATCGTCGGTAACAGAGAAATCATCTACCAATTTATTCACATATGAATGCCGTAAATGGCGGCAATTTAGAAAACTATCTCAATTGGATTTGGCGCTGGAAGCCAATATTTCTCAACGTCATTTGAGTTATCTGGAGACTGGTCGTAGCCGCCCAAGCCGGGAGATGGTAATACAACTATGTAATGCAATGGATGTGCCTTTAAGAGAGAGAAATGGACTGCTACAAGCCGCAGGTTATTCCGCACTATATAAAGAAAGTGGCTTGGATGAGCCGACGATGGCGCCTGTTATGAACGCTGTTAGGAGAGTATTAGATCATCATAGCCCGCTTCCTGCAATTGTTGTTGATAGGTTTTGGGATGTAAAAATGACTAATACTGCAGCCGATCGTTTGTTTGGTTTGATTGGTGCTATGAGTGATCTGTTTAATGCAGACACTCTGCCGAATATTGCAGAACTTACGTTACATCCCAAAGGATTACGAAAGTTCATTACTAACTGGGAGCAATCAGCGCCGTTGTTTGTGAGCCGGTTAAGAAGCGAAATAGCCAGCTCTGTTGATGAGCAAGTTAAAGAACGTCTTGAGAGCTATATTGAGCTGGCTTCACCGCTTAACGAACAAAGTCACTTTGAACAAAGCCTGCTACCAGTGATGCCATTGGATATCAACATTGGTGGAATAGGATTGAGTTTGTTTTCCATGATTTCAACAGTTGGCACACCACAAGACATCACGACAGACGAATTACGCGTGGAGTCATTTTATCCCAATGATGAAGCGACTGAGTTGTTTTTTAAAAACCAAGGAGTGTAAGGCACCATATGAAAGGCCCTCGCATTTAAGTATTTATAACATGCTACCTTGCATTACAAGGTAGCATGTTATAAATTAACCTTATGGAAGCAAAAAATACAATCTCACAAATGCGTCGCGGTATCCTCGAATATTGCATTGCCAGCTTACTTGCCGAAAAAGAGGTTTATACAGCTGAGTTGATAGAACGCCTGAAAGCAGCGAATCTTATCGTCACTGACGGTACTTTGTACCCCTTGCTAAATAGATTACAGAAGGCTGAACTACTCCAGTATCGGTGGGTCGAATCTGACTCAGGTCCTCCTCGTAAATACTACTCCCTTACCAAAACCGGGTTAGCTTCTCTCAAACATTTGGATGAAGCGTGGCAAGACATAACTACATCTGTTGAATCTATCCGCAGAGGAAGTCAAAGTGAATAAAGTGTTAAGTATAGAAATTTCAGGGCAAGTTTTTTGGATAGATGAAGGCGCTTATGAAACGCTAAGTGCCTACCTACACAAAATAAAGTTACAACTGAAAGGCAATGAATACGCCAACGAAATATATCAGGATATCGAGTTGCGTATTGCTGAGCTGGTTTATGCCTATAAAACAGGTCAAAAGAAAGCCGTTACGTCAGAACAGTTAAGTCAAGTTATTGAACAAGTTGGCTTTCTCGATGGTGATGAAAATGAACAAGCTCTGACAAGTTCTAACCCATCAGATCCTAAGACTAAAATTTTAAGTGGCGTTTGTGGCAGCCTAGCGACTCGATTAGGTATTTCCGCTTTTTTTCTGAGATTAGTGTTTCTTGCCTTGATTGGACTTTTCGGGCTGGGCTTAGCTCTCTATTTTATTTTCTGGATTGCTTTGGATACGAACCCTCCAAGAAAGACTCCATTAACAGGCTATGGAGAGAATAATGCCCGCTCAAGCCCAGACTCTTCAGAGGTTAGCTATCTCGATAAGTTCCAGCGAATATTGTTTTTGCCCTTGAGTATTGTAGGTGCATTGTTTTCTGCACTTCGTAAATATTTTATAAGGCGCAGAGACCGTTATACGTTCATCTTAAAAAATATAGTCGCAGTCATTATTTTGGTGACCGCTATCATCATTTGTTTAGGTATCTATGAATTATTTCAGGCTAGGCATTTTCATTGGCCTATATCGATTATTATGGGTATTGCGGTGCTGTATCTAGTAGAGCTGGTAATGGTCGTCTTTCTACGTGAATATTATTTTACTAAGCCTCGTAGGCCAATAAAAAAAGTGTTTAAAGTGCTAGCCATTGTTCCCATTGTTGTTTTGATAGCAGGTATAAGTTCTCTCGAATATGCGCGTTCTGAATACCAAAATGAGTCGGTAGATAGGTCGTTTACATTAGCATCAAAACACCTGCACCTTTTGCTTGAAGAAAAAGGAGAATCAACAGGTTTTGCTAAACGCGTGAACTACAAAATAGCGACCAGCGATTCAGCGGATGATGTTGTTAGGGTGCAAGTGAATTATGCTAGTGGCGGCGTTACACAAGAAAAAGCAAGAGAGAATATTCAATCTATCAATTATGTGTACCACTTGAGTGAACAAGTTCTTCAACTTAGCCAATACTGGACGCTTGCCGATGAGGCTTTATATAGAGGCCAACGTGTTGAAGTGTTAGTTGAAGTGCCGCAAGGTATTGTAGTAACCAGTTCACACCCCTTAAGTGTTAATACGAGAGAGTATGCTTACGATTTTGGTGCTAGAGATGAAGCTCACGAGATAATAATCGGTGGCGACCACGCGTTAGTTTCTTCAAATACCAGTATAACGTTAGGTTTTCGCTATCTCTCCAGGCACTCGTTTCTGTACGACATGGACGACAATACGAAAAACAAATTAAGTCAAAATGAACGGGAAATACTGAAAGCTGCCTTTTGTAATACCTTTTTTATCAATGCACGATGGGACTGTAATGCCAACATTCGTCTTCCCGTGGATGAAAACATGCGTTTCGATAAGGCGTTTGAAAGAGACAGTGAAGTCATTGATCAGCTACGAACCTACTTACAGCCTGATCGCAGTTTATTACTCAACCACCTTAATCAGATGGATACTTTGGCCACTCAGCTGAATATTGAGTACTCACTGAATACGCCATTTCAGAATTTGATTGAACAATTCATAAACGCTAAGTCGGAAGTCGCCTCTGCGGTAGAACTCAATTCCGGCTGATGGTCAAACGTCTGCATTTTCCACGTTAAATCCTAACAACCCAGATCTATTTATTGGGCTGACCTGAAATAGCACCGATCCAACCTAAGGATTGGTGTGAGGCTAGCCTGTGCCTGAAGAATAATCATCCAGCTTAAAAGGAGTCCTCATGCTGACGATTCGTAATTTAACCCATACTTATCCGAATGGTGTTCGCGCACTTAATCAGATTGATTTAGATATGCCAAAAGGGATGTTTGGCTTGCTAGGGCCTAATGGGGCAGGTAAGTCCTCTTTAATGCGCACACTTGCTACTTTACAACAGCCGACCTCTGGCGATATTACGCTAGAGGGTATCAATGTACTCGAAGAACCTGGTGCTGTGCGCAGAGTGCTTGGGTATCTACCTCAAGATTTTGGTGTTTACCCCAGAGGTTCTGCTTATAGTTTGCTCGATCATATAGCCATCTTAAAAGGAGTGACTAACGCTAAAGTCCGTAAGGACCTTGTTGATAGCCTGCTAGAGAAAACAAACCTGTACGACGCCCGCAAGCGACGATTATCAACCTTTTCTGGTGGTATGAGACAGCGTTTTGGCATTGCACAAGCCGTGATCGGTCGACCAAAGCTTATTATTGTTGATGAGCCAACCGCTGGGCTTGACCCTCAAGAAAGGAACCGGTTTCATAACTTACTGTCTGAGATTGGTGAAGACATTGTTGTTGTATTGTCTACGCATATTGTCAGTGACGTTGCTGATCTCTGTAGTAATATGGCAATCATGGCGCAGGGTCAAATCGTTTGCACCGGTACGCCTGATGAACTTATTGAGCGTGCACAGGGGAAGTTATGGCAAAAAGTCATTAATAAGTCCGAATTTACCGACTATAAAACCCGACATAATGTTATTTCCACGCATTTATCCTCAGGCAAATTCGTTATTCGTGTTGAAGCAAACACTTGTCCCGAACAGGGATTTGAACCATCTGATGCTAATTTAGAAGATGTCTACTTTTCAGCGATTCAATCGCATGTCGACGAGGAGATATCCTCATGATGATGCTCCGTATCGCGAGCTACGAGTTTCGCTATCAATTTCTCTCGTTACAAACGGCAATATCTCTAGCGTTGTTTTTTGGTTTGGGCTTTCTTCTCACCGCTAATGGCGGAGAATTTCAGACATTTGCTCGTGGTGGAAATATTTTTGCGAATGCCCCTTATACGATCACAGACACTCTGTTGAAAATGAGTATATTTAGCATTTTCGTCATTCCATTCTATATAGCGACTAGCGTGTTAAAAGATCGGGAAAGCCATTTTGATGCGATACTCTTTTCTACAGGAATCTTAAAGGGTGACTACCTATTTGGCCGGTTTTTAGGTGCATTTTCTGCTTTTATGGCTGTATTTGCTGGGGCACCATTAGGGATGTTACTAGGTACCTTTTGGCCTTGGGCCGACTCAACGCTGTTCGGCCCCACCAACCTCAGTCATTACTTAATCGTTTACTGGGGATTCGTACTTCCTACGCTATTAGCAATGTCAGCTATTATTTTTGCTATCGCAGTCATCTCACGCGATCTTATTTATACCTATTTGGCTGCATTAGGTTTGCTGATCCTTTATATGGTGGGTAGCGAAACGGAGCTCATTGCCCCGTTGTGGGATCCTTCTATGTATAAAGTCTTTGAAAATCAAACCCAATATTGGACCGCAGTTGAACGTAACGCTTCGCTAATTAGCTACTCAGGTACTGTGATAATTAATCGGGCCATTTGGTTTGGTATAGCGTTGTTATTTGGCGCTTTTGCATTCAAACGTTTTTCATTTCAAGCGGTAGCGAAATCACTAAGTCGAAAAAAGGTTTTATCAAATAGATCCACTAAAGAGCCGGTTTCGTCGAATACAAACGTTATTAACGTGTTGCCAACATGGACGACAGGTACGGCTTATTATCAATTTTTGGAACGTATCAGATTTGAAGTGATAGCTGTGCTAAAGAGTGTGCCATTCCTTGTTTTGCTTGGTTTGTGCACCTTTATGTTTATCGTTACGCTGCTAGGACGACCTACCCTTTATGGCGTTAATACCTACCCATTAACACGCTTGATGGTGGAGTCGATGGGTGCACTAATTATCGCACTCATTGGCATTATGGTTTTTTACAGTGCCGATATCATATGGCGTGAGAAACAAGCAAATGTCAGCGACATCATGGATGCGTTGCCAGCACCAAATTGGGTTTTTATTGTCAGTAAGTTGTTAGCCTTAGGTGCCGTCATGCTGCTGGTACTTTTGCTAGGCGTAGCTATTGCGATGTCGATACAAATACTAGAAGGACATCACTATTTTGAAGTCGGTTTGTACTTGGAACGAGGGCTATTCTATTTAATATTACCTTACTTGTTTTTAGCTATTCTAAATTGCTTCTTTCAAGTCCTATTTCAAAACCGGTATATAGGTATGCTTGCTTTTGGGGTTTTTCTAGCAGTAATCATCTCTTCAATCGACCTGTTTGGTTTTTCTCATCCGTTATTTAGCTTTGGTATTCCCGGTATTTCGGCCCCCCTTTCTGACATGAACGGCTCTGGTTACTTTATTCATGGTGGATATTGGTTAAGGGGGTATTGGGCAGCGATCGCAGGGCTTCTGTTAATGCTGACTTATCGGCTTTGGAATCGCGGTACTTTACAGCCATTAAAAGTCCGTTTAAGCGCATTTTCGCTAAAGGTAACACCCAGTTATCAGTTTGCTACAGTGTTTCTACTCATTATGTTTGTTGGAACGGGGGGCTATATTTACTACAACACTAATGTGCTGAATGACTATATTAATGAAGCCGATGGGATTGGGCAAAGAACGACTTATGAAAAAAAATACAGGCAATTTGAGCACCTCCCGATGCCTCGTACGACAGGTATTAAAATTAATGTCGACCTATACCCCTATCAACGCAAAGTAGAGGTTAATGCGACTCAAACGCTAACCAACAAGACGCAAACCGACATCAACGAAATTCACCTGGTGTTCCCACCTATTGTTGACGTTATAAGTTCGACGCTTGAGGGAGCGCAACAAAAGAGTAGAGACGATGAGTTCAATTACTATACCTATGCTTTAGATAAGCCTATGTTGCCAGGTGAAGAGCTACTCTTAACCTATGAAACACGTATTCACAAACAAGGTTTTCCACATCGTAACCCTGATTTTACCTTAGTACGAAATGGTACTTTTGTTAGGAACAAACAGATAAGCCCCTATATAGGTTTTAATCCTGGATTGGTACTGAGGGATAAAAAAAAGCGTAAAGAGCATGGTTTAGCCCCTTTACCTGCGCGTCCAGCTTTGGAAGACACCAGCCAATATCACAATAACTCCATGCGCCAAGACAGTGACTTTATTCAATTTGAAACGACGGTATCAACTGTCGCCAGCCAAGTTGCAATTTCATCGGGTCGTTTAGACAAAGAATGGGTTGAAGGTGATAGGCGTTACTTTACCTATAAGAGTGATGAGCCGATGCGCAATTTCTATAGCTATTTGTCCGCTGAATATACAGTGGCTCGGGACACCTGGCAGGATGTTGACATCGAAGTCTTTCATCATCCTGCCCATACCTACAATATTGAGCGCATGATTAACTCAGTAAGGGATAGCCTAGAATATTTCAGTCAAGCATTCGGCCCCTACCAGTATAAGCAGGTTAGAGTTATCGAGTTTCCTGCCTACAGTGATTTTGCACAGTCTTTTTCTAATATGATTCCTTATTCAGAAAGCATGGGGTTTGTTGCTAACGTTAAAAGTGGGGATATTGATATGCCCTACTACGTGACCGCACATGAGGTTGCTCACCAATGGTGGGGGCATCAAGTTGTTGCAGCCAATACCCAAGGTGATGGGTTTATCAACGAAACATTATCCCAGTATAGTGCTTTATTAGTGATGGAAAAGCGTTACGGTAAGCACCATATTCGACAATTCCTTAAATATGAATTGGATGCTTATTTAGAGGCCAGGGCCGATGATCATGATGGAGAACTACCCTTACATCGGGTCGAGAAGCAACCTCACATATATTATCGCAAAGGCGCCATTGTGATGTACGCGCTCAGAGATTATCTTGGTGAGGACGTGATCAACCGGGTATTGGAAAGGCTCATTTCATTACGCGCCTATCAATCTGCACCCTATGCGACAACCTTGGACTTTCTGGGTTTACTGAAGGAAGAATCAGCTCCTGAGTTCTTGCCGCTTATCGAAGACATGCTGGAAAGAATCACACTCTATGACGTCAAAGTGAC
>CAZVDU010000119.1:0-12814 GCA_964625615.1 uncultured Pseudoalteromonadaceae bacterium
CAAAAATGCCAAATATATTGGACATAAATTGTTCCTGATTTTTAAGCGAGGCAATAGTAGCTCAAAGCTCTAGAAAGAAAAACCAGTATCTAAAAAAATTCATAAAACTGTCTAAAATTCGGCCTATACTTTATCTACTATTCCCTTCTCGCATAGCCTCGGCAATTTTCTTTCTCGAAATATGACGCACATCTCGCCCTTTGACAAAGTAGATGATGTATTCACAAATATTTTTACAACGATCACCAACTCTTTCCAACGCTCTCATTGCCCAAAGTATCTCCAACCACTGCGGCAGCAAGTCAGTTTCCCTTTGCATCTCAGTCATAGCCTCAGCCAACAGAGCCTTATACTGTTTGTCGATTTCCCTATCCAGTTTATGAATGGCAAAAGCTGACTCTACGTCTAACCTCGCAAAAGCATTTAGCGTTTTGCGCAACATTGCCATGACCTTATCACCTGTGGCTATCATATTACTTTTAATGCTTTCGGAACCAGGCAAGTCAACAGTTACAATCAAGTTAGCGATACGCTGAACTTCATCACCTATACGTTCAATATCAGCTGTCGCTTTAACAATCACTAACACAAGCCTTAGATCGCTAGCCGTTGGATGCCTTGTCGCAATGATACGAGTGCATTCTTCGTCAATCTGTACTTCCATCGAATTTACTTGAAAGTCATTCAAGATGACTGCTTCAGCCATACGCCTATTGTTATCACGAAAAGCACCAAGTGCATCGGACAACTGTTGCTCAACTATACCTCCCATTGTGAGTACAGCATTACGTAAGTTCTCTAATTCCTGATTGAACTTTCTAGAAATATGCGTGTTAATTTGAACTTGTTTCATCGTAAAAATTCGCTACCCATATCGCCCAGTAATGTATTCTTCGGTTTGCTGTTGCTTAGGCATAGTAAATAACCGATTAGTATCCGAGTACTCAATCAATTCACCCTCGTATAAAAAAGCCGTTTGATCAGACACCCTAGCAGCCTGCTGCATATTGTGAGTGACAATAACCACTGTATACTTTTCTTTTAGCGTGTTGATTAGCTCTTCGATGGTTAGTGTAGAAATAGGATCAAGCGCTGACGTAGGTTCGTCAAGTAGCAAGATTTCAGGTTCAAGTGCAATAGCTCGTGCAATCACTAAGCGTTGTTGTTGCCCCCCAGATAATGTCAATGCTGGCTCAAATAGGCGATCTTTCACCTCATCCCAGAGCGCCGCATTACGTAAAGCTGCTTCTGCTTTATTATCCAGAATTCTCCGATCACTTATGCCCTGGATCCTCAGGCCGTAGACCACGTTTTCATAAACGCTACTTGGAAACGGATTAGGCTTTTGAAATACCATACCTACGCGGCTTCTTAATATCGACACATTCTCTTTACGATGATAAATATCTCGCCTACCGATTTTTATCTCCCCTTCAACACGGCAGCCCGGAACTAAGTCATTCATTCGGTTAAAACAAGAAATAAGTGTAGATTTGCCACAGCCACTGGGTCCAATAAGGGCAGTAACTTGATGTTTAGGGATCTTCATCGTAATGTTTTGCAAAGCACGCTTTTGGCCGAAATGAAGTGTTAAACGGTTCACGTCTATAGCAACTTTATCTTGAGGTAGTGCATCAAGATCTTTTTCCGTTCTGGATGCAGCAAAAAAATCTAACATGGTAGTGCTATTCCTCCAGCGTATTGTATTGGCGACGCAACCGGTGGCGAATGTTAACGGCGAAGCTATTGAGCACAAGCACAATTAACAACAAAAATAGACATGCAGCAAACATCATATTTGAACCAGATCCCGCCAATTGCCCTTGAAATGCTCCGTCAAATATAGTCACACCTAAGTGCATAAACTGACGTTCGAAATGTATAAAAGGATATTCTGAGTCTACAGGTAAACTAGGCGCAAACTTCACTGCCCCAACTAAAATAAGAGGTGCAACTTCTCCAGCACCTCTCGCAATTGCCAATATAATACCCGTCATAATGCCAGGGCTAGCAATAGGTATGACGGTTTTTCTAATCATCTCAAATTGAGTTGCACCTAGTGCGTAACTCCCCGTTCGTAACGAATCAGGAACACGCCTCAAGCCCTCTTCAGTCGCTACCACTACTACAGGCAAAGTTAACATTGCCATGGTTAACGATGCCCAAAACAAACCAGGAGCGCCAAAAGTCGGTGCAGGCAATGCTTCACTGTAAAACACATTATCGATGCCAGCACCCAATTCATAAACAAAAAAACTCAACCCAAAAACGCCATATACAATCGACGGTACACCTGCCAGATTATTAACGCTGATTCGAATCAGAGTTGTAAGCCTATTTTGGGTCGCATATTCATGCAAATAAATAGCAACTAGTACACCTAACGGTGTGACGAAAACGGTCATTAGCAATACCATAACAACAGTACCTATAATAGCGGGAAAGATCCCTCCACTAGCATACAATTGTTTAGGAGACTCAGAAACGAACTCCCATACCTCTGATAAAAAGAATTCAACTTTATGCCAGAAACTAAACCGATTAATGAAATGGTAACTATCAATATCAACAAGCGACATCGTATGGAACGTGCCTGAAGCATCTTTTACGGTCAACTCATAACTTGCCATATCAGCTTGGAGCCGTTGTAAAAGCTCACGCGCCAATTCAAACTCTTTAAGGAATCGCTGATGTTGCTCATCAACAATATTATCGACACCAACAAGCTGACTGTTTAAATAGGTTATTCTCGTGTCTAACAATACGTCAGCTTCCTGACGCAAACTTTCCAATTCTCCCATAACATCTGGCAAGTCTGATAGTCGCCTTACCTGTTTGGAAACACTGACAGACACTGGAGTCGCAAATATTTGACTACCACTGCGCAGTTGAAAGAGCGCAACGTCAGGTAGAAGTTCATCTTGCGCAGCGCCCTTTATTGCTGACTCGCTTTCATCTATTTTAGAGTCATCATCAATAAATACTGAGGTGGCATCTAAACGTGTCCAGTCAGTAACCTTGTATAGCTTTTGTAACCTTCCACTGCCCTTATTCTTTTGAGTAGATACAAATTGTCCGTAATATTGTTCCTTACCTTTATCTTGGCTAACCTCTATCAGCAAGATTCTAGTCGGCCAGAAATACTGACTACCTTTCACAACAACAACAGCTAAAACACTGACGATAGCGATTACACATAACGCCATCGCTAAGGCATATAACATGATCGAGAATGATTCACTTTGCTGCCGACTCAGTGTTAGCTTAAGCATAACGGTAGCGTCTCCTAACGTTACCGCGCACCCATTCAGCCAGAGTATTTACGACAAAAGTAAAAACAAAAAGTATCAAGGCCGATAAAAATAGGACACGATAATGTGTACTATTAACCTCAGCTTCGGGTAATTCAATCGCAAGGTTTGCCGTCATTGAACGCAAGCCAACTAACAAATCCCAATCGGCAATGGGTGTATTACCGGTAATCATTAAGACTAGAATTGTCTCACCAAAGGCACGTGAAAAACCAAGCATGATTGCCGAGACGATGCTTGGCAATGCAGCAACTAAGACTACTTTCCTCAGCGTTTGCAGCTGAGTCGCCCCAAGTGCAAATGACGCCTGACGCAAATGTATTGGCACTTCGTAAATGGCGTCTTCAGCAATAGAATATATTGTTGGGACAATTGCTATCCCCAAAGCTAGTGCGACAATGAGCGTACTTTTATTCCAGTTCGTATCACCCCAAAGACTCGTAACCGATAACGCTATGTCTTGATTCGACCATGATATGCCCGTTTCAATGACGAGGTATAAAATAACCAACATAACTGATACAACGAACCATTCGCTACCTCTTTGCCACCGTTTGGGCAGCCTCTGACTTAATCGATGCTGCACTAGCGCAACCACCCATAAAATGACAGGTAGTAGAAGCACACTGAATACCAGAACAACCAAAGTATTCACCGTCATTGTCGCCATCCATCCCGCTGCGATAAAACCGATAACAACGGAAGGAATGGCCTCTAAAAGCTCAATAACAGGCTTTAATCGATTACGAATAACATCTGGTGAGAGATAAGCAGTGTATATCGCCGCACCAAGTGCCAGAGGTATAGCAATAACCATAGCCAGCGATGCTGATTTAAGACTACCGATGATAAGGGGTGTTAAACTGAATTTAACCTCAGCTTGGCTATTAGAAGGGGTACTTTGCCATACATAGTCGGATTGAGTATAACCCTCGTACCAAGCTTCACTCAGTAATGCTTTAGTTGTTACCGAGGAATGGGCATCAATCGACCAAGAATATATTGTCGAGCCAGATGCGAAGTATAGGTTTTTGTTGTATAAGCCTATTGAATCGATTGCTTCCGGTTGAACAACACCATTAAATGTCAAAAGGGACCGTTGAAGGATCTCGCCCGTAACACTGTTAGCAAACCATAACTCATGCTTGTTCGTTAAAAATATAATGGCTTGTTCGTTCGGTGAGTATAAGTTTGAAATAATCTCATCACGAACATCAAACATGACGCTGGGTTTGTAGTTGAATTGACCTCGATCATTACTAACGATCCACTTTTGCAGCTTGTTCGCTTTCGTTCCAATGAAGATAGATCGCTGAGACTCGCTTGCCGATAGAGTCATTACTTGGGCGTCAAACTCATGTTTCGATAAAAGCAGACCTTTCTCATCAAAGAACATCATTTGGTTGTCTTTGACGCCAACCACCTGTTGATACTCAGGCAACAATATAAGTTGCTCGGCTTCAATATAAACACCTTGTGATCGATCAGGCTCGATTTGTTCTATTAACGCACCATTGTGATTAAATTGAAAAACGTTCCACCCTTCATTAGCTTTCAAGGCAAGTGATATTCGTTCATCACCGACCTTGACTAGCCAATCGCTACTCTTTAACTGCTGTCTGCTGGTATCTGACGTTGCAAATACTAGCTGATGGTGTCCGATAGCCACATTACTTGGACCATCTTGAGAGATAGCTAACTTTTTGATAAAAAGCTGATTGTTATTGTCATAGTGGAACAACCATTGTTCCCTATTGTGTGTGACGATTTTCAGGCTCTCACGGCACCCTGAAACTATGGAACCCTTATCGTGAACAACAATGCTGCCTTCTTTAGAAAGATAGCCGTAGACTAGGCGACATTCATTAATCAACCAAATAGGTTGGTTACTTCCAATATCCCCAACCTCTAACACTTGGTGATTATCTGGTACCTGCCACACAACACTCTGGCCAATATCGGGCGCTTTTACTAGTGGCAACACAACACGTAATAAGTGCCATATGATAGCCCCAAGCATCAACAGGATAGTCAATCCGCCCAAGGTAATAATACGCGCAGCTATCGCATTTTTTACCATGCGCTTTTTAGTCATATTGTGTGTAACAGACGTTGGCTGTGACAAGCGATACCCTATTGTTTTAAAAGAGCACTTCCCGTCTCTCGTTAATACTTAGTGTTATGACAAAATGCACTAATGAATTCCCACTTATCAATGTGGGTTGTTATAAAGGCATCATATACCCAAACCACTTGGAAATGTAGAATTCGGTCGTAATTAAAGTTGAGTAATACTGAAAAAATAATCCATAAATTCATTGGTATAACTAAAAATATAAGGATATATTTTATAATGATAATATTCGTGAAATGTATACAAAGGGAAGCCAAATATGAAAACACTCATTATCGGCCTTGTTGGTCAAGATAAACCTGGTTTAATCGATGCGGTTGCACAAGAAGTTTATAACGCTAAGGGAAACTGGCTATCCAGTAATTTTTCACATATGGCCGGTCAATTTGCAGGCTTTGCAGAAGTTCAGATCCCCATAACTTCCATTGATAGTCTTGAAAGTGCCTTGGTAAAGATCCCTGATTTGAATATCCAACTGTATAAAGGTGATGCAACAAATCAATCGAACCACAGTGTGATATCAATTGATGTCGTTGGAAACGATAGAAAAGGTATAGTGCAAGAACTCAGTTCAACCTTGAATACATTTGAACTGAATATCGTCAAATTTGAATCCCGCTGTGAAAGCGCGCCTAATTGGGGAAGTATTTTATTCAAAGCCAAAGCCGTTATCCAAGTTAACGACCAATTTGATCTTGATGAGCTACAAGAAGCACTGGAAGCAATAGCCAACGATATTGTGGTAGAATTAACACGTAGTTAAATTGTCATATAGAGACTGTATCCTGACTGCTGGTACTTTCACCTAATTTTTATCTAACATAGAACAATCCCATTATTACCATGAGAGACCTCGAACTCTATTACCCCAAAGAGCTGAGTTGGCTAGCGTTTAATGAACGTGTATTGCAAGAAGCTGCCGACAAGTCTAACCCTATTGTTGAACGTATTCGTTTTATGGGTATTTACTCCAACAACATGGATGAATTTTATCGTGTTAGGGTCTCTGATGTTAAACGTCAAATCCTGAT
Organism: uncultured Pseudoalteromonadaceae bacterium; assembly: GCA_964625615.1. Taxonomy (GTDB): domain Bacteria; phylum Pseudomonadota; class Gammaproteobacteria; order Enterobacterales; family Alteromonadaceae; genus M269. Next base: position 6,477 of record CAZVDU010000119.1, read on the forward strand.
CCATATTAATGACGACGCTCTTGAAGAAGCTGAAAAGACAAAACAGCTGATGGATAAGATCCAACAAAAAGTGTTGGTATTGACAAAGTCGTTTGAGAAAGTTTACCAAGACGTCGTTTCTGGCTTGGCGAGATACAATATTTTCTTGATAGACAAACATCAACTCGACGACTACCAAAAGACCTGGGTGCACCACTTCTTCGAAAACAAAGTGTTACGCCACATAGCTCCCGTGCTTGTGCGTTCAAACGTTGATCTTATTCAGCGATTAGATGACTCTGGCACCTATTTGTTTATTACCATTGAACGAGATAACAAGCCCAATAAATACGCCGTTGTTGATGTACCTACCGATCAGATGTCACGCTTTGTGGTTATTCCCCCAGAAAAAAGTCGAAAGAAAAAGCACATCATCTTGCTCGACGATATTGTCGATTTATGCCTGGATAAAATTTTTAAAGGCTTCGTAAAGTTTGACCGTATATACGCACACTCTTTTAAAATGACACGCGACGCACAGTACAGTATTAACGACGAAATTGATGAAAGCTATGTTGATAAAATGTCAGAGAGTATGAAGCAACGCTTAATCGCTGAGCCAGTGCGTTTTATTTATAACAGCGAGATGCCTGAAGAAACATTGAGAGTACTCCGAAAGCGTTTGCACTTATCATCCTACGACAGTGCAATACCCGGTGGAACCTATCGTAACTTTAAAGACTTTATTGGATTCCCCAATGTTGGTCGAAACTATTTGGAAAACAACAAGCTACCGGCAATTAGTACGAATAACTTCAACAAGTTCGATACCGTCTTCGACGCTATTAGTCATCAGGATATTCTACTGTATTATCCTTATCATCGTTTTTTACATTTAACCGAATTTGTACGACAAGCCGCCTTTGATCCGAATGTAAAACATATCAGGATCAATATTTACCGCGTCGCGAAGCGCTCTAGAATTATCAGCTCCCTAATTGATGCCGTCGACAACGGTAAAAAAGTCACTGTAGTCGTTGAGATACAAGCAAGGTTTGACGAAGAAGCCAATATCGAGTGGTCGAAGACCATGACCGATGCAGGCATCAAGGTTGTTTTAGGTTTTCAGGCTCTCAAAATACATTCCAAGCTCTGTGTCGTCAGTCGTGAAGAAAAAGGGCAACTAACGCATTACTCTCATTTTGGGACGGGCAACTTCAACGAAAAAACAGCAAAGATCTATACCGACTTCAGCCTATTTACCCGACACCAAGAATTGGGTGAAGAAGCGATAAGTGTTTTCGAATTTATTCAACAGCCCTACCGAAGAAGTAAATTCCAACATCTACAAGTATCACCGATTAATGCTCGGACAAAAATACAGCTATTGATTAGGCAAGAAATCCAGAATGCTAAAGAAGGCCATAAAGCTGAGATAACACTCAAGATAAATAATCTGGTTGATCGTTTATTAATAGACGAGCTGTACCGGGCAAGTCAAGGTGGTGTTAAGGTCAAAGCAATTGTAAGAGGCATGTGTTCTTTGAAACCCGGCATCAAAGACTTGAGTGATAATATTTCAATTATCAGTGTCGTTGATCGCTTCCTAGAACATCCTCGCGTCATGGTTTTTGAGAATGCTGGTGACAAAAGGGTCTTTGTTTCGTCCGCTGATTGGATGGCTCGAAACATGGACAATAGGATTGAAGTCGGCTGCCCAATCTATGACGAGCGTCTAAAAAAACAAATTACTGACATGTTAGCGCTCCAATTTAGAGATACAGTAAAAGCGCGAGTCATTGACAAAGAGCAAACGAACAAATATGTTCGTAGAGGAAATCGTAGGAGCTTACGCTCACAAATCGAAACCTATCATTTCCTCAAAGCACTTGAAGAAAACTAGGGGTTTCCACCGTTACCCAAGGTAGGTTATGACAGAATTAGAGAGTGCATTTGATACTGTAGATTCGAGAGATAGTATCCAAGTTGCAGCACTCGACCTAGGCTCAAATAGCTTTCACCTCGTTGTTGCGAGGATAGTCGCCAATAGTGTTCAAACACTGAATAAAGTTAAAATAAGGGTTCGACTAGCCGAAGGTTTAGATAAAAATAGTGTCTTAGATGACGATGCCATTGCTCGTGGCATCCAAGCCTTAGAATCTCTCTCCGATAGTATAAAAGGCTTTACCCCAGACACAGTTAGAATCGTTGCAACCAATACACTGCGTAAAGCAACTAATGCCAAAGTCTTTATTAAGCAAGCACGTAAAATATTACCTTACCCAATTGAAGTCATTGCAGGTATTGAAGAAGCTCGGCTTATATATCAGGGCGTTGCCCATACTGTTGAAGACACTGGCCAGCGTTTAGTTGTCGATATTGGTGGCGGCTCAACCGAATTTATTATTGGGGAAGGCTTCACACCTGGATTACTCAGAAGTCTGCAATTAGGTTGTGTTGCTTATACTAAGCGCTTTTTTAAACAGGGCGAATTCAGGGCAAAGGTATTCAACAAAGCGATAACAAGCGCTCAACAAGAACTTGAGCTAATAGCTGGTCGATATAAAAGGCTTGGGTGGCAAGCCTGCGTCTGTACCTCTGGTACAGCCAAAGCAATATCTTTAGTTGCCGAAGAGTTGGAGCTAGAGAACGTTAACAACGCCATAACCTATAAGCATTTAACGCAAATCATGAATTACTGCTGTGAAGTGGGCAGCCTAGAAAAACTTAACCTAACTTGCATTGGTGAAGATCGAAAACATGTTTTTGCAGCTGGACTCGCTATCTTAATTGCCATTTTCAAAAGCCTAGATATTAAAGAATTTACCTTTTCCTCCAGCGCACTGCGAGAAGGTGTTATCTATGAAATGGAGGACAGACTGCAACACAAGGACATTCGAGAACGCACGGCGCATAGCTTGGCGACCCGATACGACGTTGATATTGACCAAGCAAAACGTGTCCTCAACACAACTCAGCTTATCTATGAACATGTTGCCAAAGGTTGGAAAATTAAAAACAAAGAATTGCAAAGCCTGTTAGGCTGGGCTGCATTGCTGCATGAAGTTGGCTTACAGATAAACTCAAGAGGTGTGCAACGCCATTCTGCTTATGTATTGCTTAATGCAGAAATGCCGGGATTTAATCAAGAGCAACAAACACTTATCAGTACCTTAGTGCGTTTTCATCGTAAAAAAATTAGAGTTGCAGATATTGAAGAGTTCTCAAACTACGACAATGAGCGTATCCACAAACTCATTGCTTTGTTAAGGCTTGGTGCATTATTAAATATACGTCGCCAAGACGATATTTTACCCGATTTAAAATTTCAGCTTGACGATCTTACACTGAAAGTTATATTTCCAGATCAATGGTTAGACAACGATGTTCTGTTCAGAGCTGATCTTGAAACAGAGATAGAATACTTAAGAGCGCTCGATATCACGTTAGCGCTCGAGTGAGAATGGTTACCTGCTCACGCTATTATAAGCCATTAACCTTTGGAAAGTCTTATGAGTTTTCCACTGTCAGTGATCAACAGGATTCTCCCAGTATCATCAATCTTAATATCCCGATATCGCTCGGATAAGTTAGGCACTAAGCTTTCTTGGTTCCTCACTTTATTACCAGCCATAATAAGATTCAGCACCTCTCTGCTTTTTAGTGATGTTACCATTAGGTTTCCATTCATGTCAGGAAACTCATTACCATAGTAAACAGCCATTGATGAAGGCGCTATAGACGGCGTCCAATCCCAAAGAGGTTGTTCCATTCCAGGATACGTTTTAAAAGGCGATATAACAGCACCTGAATAATCTTTTCCGTTAGTGATAATAGGCCACCCATAATTGTTACCAGCTTCAATGATATTAACTTCATCGCCGCCAGCTGGGCCATGCTCATTCGAAAAGACTAATCGTCGCCTTTCATCATAAATAAGTGCCTGATGGTTTCTGTGCCCCCAACTGTATATTGCTTCCTCGGTAGTCACTCCATCGACAACTTGACCGACAAAAGGGTTATCTTCGGGGATTTGTCCTTCTTTAGTAATACGTACAATCTTACCTAAAAAACTATCTTTGCGTTGTGCATGCTCTCGATAATCAAAGCCATCACCAACAGTAACAAGTAGTGTGTCGTCAGGCAGAAATAACAAACGGCCCGCGTAGTGAACGGGCGTATCTTTTGAAGGACTTGCTGTAAAAATAATCTGGCTATCTGTCAGCTTATTGTCAGCTAATTTAGCACTGAGTACAGCCAAATGGTTGTTTTTCCTATCACCGGCAGCGTAACTCAAATAAATACGTTTATTAGTATCGAAATCTGGATCAAGGGCAATATCAAGTAAACCACCTTGGCCACGATAAAAAACCTCAGGCGTACCTTGAATCACAGTACTCCCCTCTCCTTCGGTAAATAACTTCAAAACACCTTTGTGTTCACTAATCAGTATTTGTGTATCGGTCAGTAGCTCCAAGGCCCAAGGTTTATCAAGGTCAGACATCAGTGTGACTGACTTGATATTATTGCTACCGATTGCTTGCTGAGCTGATGCTGCTATCAAAACATCGATAAGAATAATAAAGGAAAAAAAGGTATTTAGAGGCTTTCTCATGAGATAAATGCCAAGCAGGGTTCTGTTGTCTTTATGCTATCACTTGGGTTAAGTCGATTTCTATGTAATTATCACTTTCTTAAGAGTTAATACCCTCAACGGAATTTCTATGCTACGACTTTTTGGCAGGTTTCTGATGGCCGTTTTAGTCACTTACGTTATAGCAAGTGTATCCCATACCTATTTTGTACTAAATGAGCTTGAGAGAGTCGGGGCTGATATTGACTTGTCTACTCGAATATCCACCAGCATTTCAGATATCTTTGGTTTATTCGCTTACGCTGGCATTATTGCAGTAGGCCTATTAATAGGCTTTAGTATGATGGGTATTATTCGAAAATTCTACAAACTTCTACCGCGATGGGTGTATCCATTAGCAGGTGTACTCACCATGATTTGCATCCATGTTGCTATGTTCCCAATTTTTGAAGTGACCCTCATTGCAGGTGCCCGCACGACACTCGGCATTACCGCACAATGCGTCGCCGGCATGATTGGTGGCTGGGTGTTTACACCGAAGCAAGTCAAAGACACTATGTTTAGCTAACGAGAGCGGGTTAATTGGTATTAGCTAGCCTTTCTTAAAGGAAAAATCTTCTGATAAGTCAGACATCGCCAACCCCATTCAAGCGGCCCAAAAGCAAAATAATGTAGCCAAACTCTGCTTAACAACACGATTGCTGCAAAACCGACAATAGAAATTACAAAGACCCCCGTTAATCCAATCTTGCCAGCCATGCCTGCACCTCCTAAGATCCCCCAGAAGGTAAAACCGATAATAAAACTCTGCAGCACATAATTGGTTAGAGCCATTCTACCCACATCACTGAAACCAGCTAGAAGTCGTTTGAATCGACTCGACTGTAACGCCATAATGATTGCGCTAACGTACCCAGCCGACAAACATAGGGTTGCAACTGTATGCATGTAACGCTGCAAATCCAAAAGCCAACGGGTTTTCAACACAATCAACTCAAGGAAAATGCCAACGGGTAACGCAATAAAGAGAACAACTTTGTAACCAAGGTGATAATTTGCTGCATTTTGCAACCAATCTCTTCGCCCAACCCAAGCACCAAAAAAGAAACGACCAATCAGATAGAATGCACTTCCTCCAGAGCTCCCCAATAGCCAATCGCTCCAGGTATATTCAGCTAAGTTAGTTACCAATCCCCAGTATTCTCCCGCATTGGATAAAGATTGACGTAACAAAATCGCAGAGTCTCTATAAAAGCGATAATTCTCTAACAGGCGAAAAAAGTTGAAGTGGCCATCAATAGCACGATAAATCAAGGTACCAAAAAGCAAGAAAAAAGCCGAAATGATCAGCAATGTATTGTCGTGAGCTCGCCTAAAGGCAAATAGAATAAAACCCAATGAGGCATACATATGTAATATATCCCAAGGGTTTAACAAGAATAAATGTAAAAACCCAAAGATCAGTAAAATAACTAACCGCCTCAGATATACCCTGGCAGCACCCTCACCCAACGCATTTAAACGCTGTATTTGCATGCTAAAACTCACACCAAACAAAAAAGAGAACAAAGTGTTCGCTTTATCTGCAATCAGTAACTCAATAAAAAACTGGATATTGTCATCAAATGCCGCACTGCCCAATGCTGCAAGTTGCTCCGACGTTGCAATAAAACCGGACAAGATATACTCACTGAAATTCCCCAACAAAACACCAAACAGCGCTATTCCACGCAAGATATCAAGTTCAGATATTCTCTGGGACGCA
>CAZVDU010000120.1:0-12735 GCA_964625615.1 uncultured Pseudoalteromonadaceae bacterium
AGCTTATAGCTTATCAGTGCTTGCATTAGAAAACAGTTTCTATATAAATAAGCAACATTAAAATTCATGATACTGCCTCGGCAGTTTAATCAAGCTTATTCGGGAGAAAGTAATGAGCGACAAAATTATCCAGTTATCTGACGATGCTTTTGAGGCTGATGTTATCAATGCTGACATTCCTGTTCTGGTAGACTTCTGGGCAGAATGGTGTGGACCTTGTAAAATGATCGCACCAATTCTAGAGGAAGTTGTGGGTGAATTTGAAGGCAAGTTAACAATTGGCAAGCTAAATGTCGATGAAAACAATGAAACACCACCAAAATATGGCATCAGAGGTATTCCAACACTACTTTTATTTAAAGGCGGCAATGTTGTTGGCACTAAAGTTGGTGCTCTTACGAAAAGCCAACTCGTTGACTTTATCAACGAAAGCATCTGATTAATTAGATAGCTATATCTTCTGGTCTACCTAAGCTGTTTTTAATTAAATTTGCTTGGGTAGGCTTACTTCACAGTCATCAGATCAGTATAATAAGTTTAACATTCTCTATTTTAGCTAGACGTTCCCCTATTTTGATGCTAGATTTAAAACAGGTTCGTACCTGAACCCATCCTTTATTGTTCCAAGTAGAGATTAAAGTTTAATAATCTATAACCTAATTAATAATTTTGTGCGGAAAAAGTATTTTCCAACATAAAGACCCTCCTATATGAATCTAACCGAATTAAAAAACAAACCGATCAGCGAACTTGTTAAGCTAGCTGAAACAATGGGCCTCGAAAATATGGCCCGTGCACGTAAGCAAGACATCATTTTTTCAATTTTAAAAACTCATGCTAAGGGCGGCGAAGATATATTCGGCGACGGAGCTTTAGAGATTTTACAAGATGGCTTTGGTTTCTTGCGTTCTGCCGATTCTTCTTACTTGGCAGGGCCTGATGACATTTATGTGTCTCCGAGCCAAATAAGGCGTTTCAACTTGCGAACAGGTGACACGATTTCTGGAAAGATTCGTCCGCCGAAGGATAGTGAACGATATTTCGCCTTGTTGAAAATCAGCCAGGTGAACTACGATAGGCCTGAAAACTCTCGTAGTAAAATTCTTTTCGAAAACTTGACTCCTTTACATGCGAATGAACGCCTACGCATGGAAAGAGGTAATGGTAGTACCGAAGATATCACTGCAAGAGTGTTAGATTTAGCTTCACCCATTGGCCGCGGCCAACGTGGTTTGATTGTTGCGCCGCCTAAAGCGGGTAAAACGCTACTGTTGCAAAACATTGCGCAATCTATTGCAGCCAATCACCCAGAATGCGAGCTCATGGTATTGTTGATTGATGAGCGCCCAGAAGAAGTAACGGAGATGCAACGTTTGGTGCAAGGTGAGGTCGTTGCTTCTACCTTTGATGAACCAGCGAGTCGTCACGTACAAGTTGCAGAAATGGTGATAGAGAAAGCCAAGCGTTTGGTAGAACACAAGAAAGATGTCGTTATTCTGTTGGATTCAATCACCCGTCTCGCTCGTGCATACAATACGGTTATTCCGTCATCTGGTAAGGTACTGACGGGTGGTGTCGATGCGAATGCATTGCATAAACCCAAGCGCTTTTTTGGTGCAGCTCGTAATGTTGAAGAAGGCGGAAGCTTGACCATTATTGCGACAGCTTTGATTGATACAGGCTCTAAAATGGATGAAGTTATCTATGAGGAGTTTAAAGGTACAGGTAATATGGAATTGCACCTCAATCGTAAGATTGCTGAGAAGCGTGTTTTCCCTGCTATCGACTTTAACCGCTCAGGTACAAGACGTGAAGAGCTATTGACCACTCAGGATGAACTGCAGAAAATGTGGATCCTGCGTAAGATAGTGCATGAGATGACAGAGATAGATGCTATTGAATTCTTGATTGATAAATTATCAATGACTAAAACGAATGATGAGTTCTTTAGTGCAATGAGACGTCAAAAAAGCGGATAGTTAAGTTAATGTCGATCCGCTCGATATTACTCTTTAGAAAAGGCGCGAAAGCGCCTTTTTGTTTATTGATTTTGCAGTTCTTATGCTTTTTTGACTTGGTGCAAGTTATCTATCAGTTGATCTTCCATCGAGAAGCGTTGCTCAAGCGTTTGTCCTAAATCTGATAATTGTTGGTCGAATACATCTAAATCGTGACTGGTTTTATTCGTATCTGCAAAGCTGTCATTAAAACTCAATGCAGCGTCTGTCGTTGTTGTGAGCTGAGGATATAGCTCGTCAAAAAGCTGATTGCCATTACTTTCTTGGGCAATTTGATCATAAATCTCAAAATGCCCAGCAGACACATAGTCCATTAAGGTGGCGCAAAATGAAGTGATTTTTTGACTGTCAGGTAATGCATTACCTTGGTCGTCAAAGGGAGGAAGGCCTGCTAATTCACAATATTGTACAAGTAATTGTTTACGTGCACCTAACCAACCATCAATCGTACTGTCTACACCACCCCACTTTTCTTCAGCTTGCGTCACTTCATGGTACATAATGATCTACTCTATAGTGTTTTATACGGCTAAAATACCTGTATAGGCTGGCAGTTTTAAGCCGAAAGAACTCTTCTATTCCATTGGCCAAACCTTTTTCGGTGTCCTGTTATTTCTTCAAGAGTTCATGTATTAACGGACTTGAACTTTATCCTACCCTAATCTGAATATTATTTGTAATTTCTATAGCACAGTCGAAAGTATGCTAGTGCTATAAGACGCAAAGACTGCCATATCATTCCACGAATATTATAAACTTATAGCGGTTTATACATATCAACATAAGTGTTAACTTTGTTTCCTATAGATCACTCGCATTTACTTTTATGTCTGAAAATAAAATGAGTTCCGTTCAAAGTCGTCAAGGCTTGTGGATTATTATTACTAACGATCGGATTTTACAGTTTGTCGAAAAGCCAGGGTTGATTCGAACTACCTGGGATGAGCTGAATTTTGCACATGCCTACGAAGATCAGATAGAAGAACTTGATTCGCATAACGAAGAAAACGTTTATTTACTTGATATGGGTGCAGAGCAGCTGTCTGTTTCTCATGTGGAATCTGTCAGCCTAAGAGCAATGCTGATGCAAATTGAATTGACGCTGTTTAACGTTGTCGCTAAAGCTTGGCAACGGGCTGTCTTTTTGCGTACTCATCGATTCTGCGGACAATGCGGTAGCCGTATGGTGCGTATAGATTGGGAAATTGCGACGTTGTGCCATCAATGCCATCATCGATGTTATCCACGGGTTTCGCCCTGCATTATTGTTGCAATCAAACGTGGCAATAAGATCCTGCTGGCACAAGGGAAGCCTCAGAAATCACGGCAGATGCACAGTGTTTTAGCTGGCTTTGTTGAAGGCGGGGAAACGCTCGAACAAGCTGTGCATAGAGAAGTTATGGAAGAAGTTGGTATCAAGGTGAAAAACCTACGTTACTACTCAAGCCAGCCTTGGCCTTTTCCACATTCACTAATGGTAGGCTTTTTTGCTGATTATGACTCAGGTGATATTAAAGTAGATGGTAAGGAAATATTAGAAGCAGCTTGGTATGCCGAAGATGAGTTACCCAATATTCCACCTAAATTTTCAATTGCTGGGCAACTGATTAGTCATACTTTGGAAGGCCTTATCTAGGCTTTCCTGAAACATACCTTTCCAAGCCATTCTTGTATATAAGCGTCGGCATTAAGTGTAGAATGTCGCGCAATTTTACGATTATGCTAATCGAATTAATACGCTATCCACGATTAAGAACACATGATTAAATACGCAGCACACGTCAGGTAACTGATTCGTGCGAGTATTTAACTACGGAGAACTGATTCCTAATGCCGCCACTCAAGAATGACCGATATTTAAGAGCTTTGTCAAAACAACCTGTAGATATGACGCCTGTCTGGATGATGCGACAAGCGGGTCGATACCTTCCTGAGTACCTTGAAGTGCGCAAAGAAGCCGGTGATTTCATGTCGCTTTGTAAGAATACTGAACTCGCTTGCGAAGTAACATTGCAACCCTTGAGGCGCTTCGAATTGGATGCAGCGATCCTGTTTTCGGATATTTTGACGATCCCGGATGCTATGGGTTTAGGGTTGTACTTTGAACAAGGTGAAGGCCCACGATTCGAGCGCCCTGTTACGTCCAAAGCTGATATTGATAAGTTACCATTGTTTGACCCTGAGCAAGAACTTGGTTATGTAATGGATGCTGTTAGAGCGATCAGAAAAGCGCTGAATGGCGATGTCCCGTTAATTGGTTTTTCTGGAAGCCCCTGGACTCTGGCAACCTACATGATTGAAGGCGGTTCTAGTAAAGCATTTACTAAGATTAAAAAGATGGCATTTGCTCAACCAGAGCTGCTACACCTATTACTCGATAAAGTGGCCGATTCCGTCATTCTATACCTGAATGCGCAAATTAAAGCTGGTGCGCAATCTGTGATGATTTTTGATACCTGGGGTGGCGTACTATCACCTAGAGATTATCAGTTATTCTCATTGCAATACATGCACAAGATTGTAGATGGGCTGATACGCGAAAATGATGGGCAAAAAGTGCCTATTACCTTGTTTACTAAAAACGGTGGGCAATGGTTGGAATCAATAGCTGCTACAGGGTGTGATGCACTAGGTTTGGATTGGACGACAGATATTGCAGACGCTAAATCTAGAGTAGGCGATAAAGTCACCATCCAAGGTAACATGGATCCAAGCATGCTATATGCATCTCCAGAGCGCATTCGTGAAGAAGTTGGGCATATATTGAAAGGCTTTGGTGAAGGCTCTGGCCATGTATTCAACCTAGGTCACGGTATTCACCTTGATGTACCACCAGAGAATGCAAAGGTATTTGTTGATGCCGTCCACGAGCAAAGTAAACCCTATCATCAAGGATAAATATACCCTTTACTGATAATCCTCAAAACTAATGGGCATGCTTAGCTGCAACGAGTGAAGCGAACAAATAGGTATTTCAAGGAGTGAAGAAGAGGGTTAGGCGTCTCTTGGCATTCCCTTTTCCACGCTTCGGATTAGCCGAAGCGTTTGCCTTTCATTTTGATTAATCGAACCCTCTTGATGTTTTTTTCGTTGTTGTTCTAAAGCCCATTTTATATGTTCAGTAACCATAGGTATTGGTTCTTCTTCGTTGGCCAAAGCGAGCTTAGCTTCTAGTGCATTAATAATTGCTATCGAATAAGGGGCATTACCTAATCCAATGGCGATATTACGCTGCCATTTGGCATAGCCGATCCGTCGTATGGCTGAACCTTCTGTGTTTTTCAAGAAAGCCGATTCATCCCAATCGAATAGTGCTAGTAACTCTTGATGACTCAATTGAGAGCGAGGATGAAAGTCTGACTCTTGCGTTGTTTGTGCAAACTTATTCCAAGGACAGATCAACTGACAATCATCACAACCATAGATACGGTTACCTATGAGTGGACGAAACTCTTCAGGGATAGCGCCGTCAAGCTCTATAGTAAGGTAAGAAATGCAGCGCCTTGCATCGACCACATAAGGTTTCACTATAGCTTGAGTAGGGCATATGGTCATGCAGGCGACGCAAGTACCACATTGCTCTGCGACTGGCTTGTCGACCGGCAAGGGGAGGTTGATTAGGAGTTCACCCAAGAAGAACCAAGATCCAGCTTCTGAATTTAGCGTTAAACTGTGTTTGCCTGTCCACCCTAGCCCAGCTTTTTCAGCAACGGCATGTTCCAGTATTGGGGCTGAGTCAACGAATGGGCGGCCTTGAAATGTTTCAACATGTCCACTGATTTGTTGTCCTAATTTCTTCAGTCGATTTCTAATGACTTTATGATAATCACGACCTAAAGCATATCGGCTAATGTAGGCTTTGCTCTTATCTTTGAGGGTACGAGCAAATTGTGCGTTGGGGGGTAAATAATCCATGCGCACGCTGATGCAGCGTAATGTGCCTGGTAATAATTCTTCAGGACGAGCGCGCATCATGCCGCGGTTTTCCATATAATCCATATCGCCGTGGTAGCCTTTATCTAACCAATCTTGAAGGAATTTCTCATGTTGGCTAAGGTCTATATCAGTAATACCCACTTGTTGGAAGCCCAAAGCTTTACCCCAAGTTTTGATGTTCTCAGCAAGATTATCGAGATCCAAAAGAGGAATCTGCGTCATTGATTACCAAAGATGAATGTGAACCTGTGCCGAGTTTATCACAGACTGTCTATTCTGCAGATCAGGTTAGAAAATATGAAGTTGTCGCTGCAAAACTCAGTAGTCTAAAAATGTACGAGCTGATGGAACGAGCCGGAAAGGTTGTATTTGAGGTTGCGCAGAATTATTACGCAAACTACCACAACTGGCTTATTTTTGCGGGAGCAGGCAACAATGGTGGGGATGCATATGTAGTAGCACGTTTAGCAAAAGAGGCTGGAATAGAAGTTCAACTCGTTATGTTATCTTCGGATAACCCTAGTACGCCAGATGCGCAAGAAGCCCAAGATCGTTGGTTAGCTGTCGGCGGTGAATTACTATCACTGAAAGATCTTCAAATCGAAGAGCGTACGTTAATTGTAGACGGTTTATTAGGAAGTGGTGTTTCTAGGGAGCTCAGAGGAAGGTATAAGCAGGCTGTGAAGCGGATAAATGCTTCAAAAGCACCGGTAGTTAGTATTGATGTACCCACCGGCATACATGCTGATACAGGCGTTGTTTGTGGTGCCGCTGTTAAAGCAGAACTGACGGTAACCTTTGTGGGTAAAAAAGCGGGTTTAGTAACTGGGCCTGGGAGAGGGCACACTGGGCAAGTGGTGTTTGATGACTTGGGTGTCGGCGCACAATTTAAAAGTCTGGCTCAACCGGCTGCCATTCTAATGTCCTATCAACATCTTAAACCATTGCCGGAACGCCCGGATGATATCTATAAAGGGCAGTGTGGTAAATTGTTGTGTATAGGGTCGAACCAAGGCATGCCTGGTGCTATTAGGCTTTCGAGTGAAGCAGCACTTCGCAGCGGGGCAGGGCTTGTCAAAGTGTTATGTCATGGAGAAAATCTCAACATTGTGATGAGTGGCCGACCAGAATTGATGGTGAGCACTGATGTTGACAACCTCACTCAATTATTCGATTGGGCTGATGCTGTTGTGGTAGGACCGGGTTTAGGGAGGAATGAATGGTCGCAAAATCTGCTGTTGTTACTGTTTTCTATCCGCAAGGATAAGCCCAAGCCAATGGTTGTTGATGCTGATGCATTAACACTGTTATCTGATATGCCCACCGACTTAGTAAGCCTTAAAAATTGTATTATCACGCCGCATGTTGGCGAGGCAGCAAGGTTATTGAAGGTTCAGGCGGCTGATATCGACAAGAATCGTTACAAAAGTGCTGCAACACTTGCTGAAAAATTTGGCACGCTAGTTGTCATGAAAGGGGCAGGTACAATCGTACAGCATTCGTCTGAAGCCTGGGTGTGTGAAGATGGTAATCCTGGCATGGCTACTGCGGGTATGGGCGATTTACTTAGCGGCGTTATAGGCGCCTTAGTTGCCAATGGTTTACCTTTAACACAGGCTGTTAATTACGCAGTCTGTATTCATAGTCGAGCGGCTGATATAGTAGCGGCCGAAAAAGGGCCTAAAGGGTTACTCGCGAGCGATTTATATGAGGTTTTACGCCAGTTAGTAAATTTTAACTAACGCTAAGTAGACAGATACTGATACAGAATGGTTTATCAACAAATAACACAGACATCTGAACAAACCAACAAATTAGCAGGGGCCGTTGCTACTTTGTGTAACGCCAAGACAGTCATTTATCTTTATGGTGATCTGGGGGCGGGTAAAACAACGTTTTGTCAAGGGTTTATAAAATCGCTTGGCTATTCAGGTCGGGTTAAAAGTCCGACTTATACGCTAGTTGAGCCATACAAGTTCACTACAAGTGTTGAGGGTGGGCTTGTTAAAGAAAGAGACGCTTTTCATTTTGACTTGTATCGATTAGCCGATCCAGAAGAGCTCGAGTTTATTGGTATTCGAGATTACTTTGATACGGATGGTATTTGTTTAATTGAATGGCCACAAAAAGGTAAGGGGCTATTGGCGCCAGCGGATTTAGAGATTAGTATTGAGTTTGTGGGAAGCGAGCGATGTTATACGCTGCGTAGCTGCAGTGACTATGGCACTCAACTAATAAAACAATTGGAAGACAGAGATATTTGTGCGTAATCTCGGTGGTGTAATAAAATTTAAAAAAACACGTTCACTGTTTTCAGCTATGGTCTGCTGGAGCATTGCTGTCTTTTCTCTTATCTCTGGTGATGTGTTGGCTGACACTAACCAAATAGAAAGCGTACGAATATGGCCATCACCAAGCAGTACGCGTGTTGTCGTCGATTTAAAAGATGTGCCTCAGTATACTTACTTCACACTTGAGAACCCTCAGCGCTTAGTCATTGATTTAAAAGAAACACAAAAGCCATTCGATTTATCAGCAATTAAGAATCAAAGTAATTTAGTCAGGCGAGTTCGCAGTAGTAAGCCAAAGGATAAACAGTCCACCCGGCTTGTACTTGATCTGACTAAGAAACTAACGACTCAACTCTTCGCGTTGCCGCCTACTCCACCCTATAAAAACAGATTGGTCATTGATTTGATTGATCCCGATGGTCCTGCTGTGGTTGTGAAGGACGTTAAAACAGATAATAGAGCTAGAGACTTTATCGTCGCGATTGATGCTGGGCATGGTGGTGAAGATCCGGGCTCAATTGGTAGTGCAGGTAGCTATGAAAAGAATGTGACTTTAAGCATTGCAAAACACCTTCAACGATTAGTAAACAATGAACCTGGTATGCGCGCCATAATGACACGTACAGGTGATTATTATGTGACGCCTAACCGCCGGCCAGAAATTGCACGTCAAAATAAAGCCGATTTGTTTATTTCTGTCCACGCGGATGCGTTTACAACGCCTCAGCCTCATGGTGCGTCTATCTGGACGCAGTCGTTAAGGCGTGCGAATTCAGAATTAGGGCGTTGGATGGAGCAAACTGAAAAGCATTCCGAACTGTTAGGTGGTGCTGCTGAAGTTATTCAAGATACAACAAACGAACGATATTTAACGCAGGCACTGCTCGATATGTCTATGGATCATTCCCTTGCTACAAGCTTTGAATTGAGCAAAGAAATGATCGTGGAAATGAAACAAATCACCAGGATGCATAAGAAAACACCGCAAGCTGCGAGCTTAGCTGTATTAACGGCGCCTGATATTCCTTCTATTCTGGTAGAAACAGGTTTTATCTCTAATCCAAGAGAAGAGAAGAACTTGAATTGGGATAAGCACCGCCGGAACTTAGCTAAAGCAATATTTACCGCGACCAAGCGGTTTTTCCAGCAATCACCACCAGATGGCACATTGTGGGCGAAAATAAGACAAGAAACACGAACTCACAGAGTGCGTCGTGGAGACTCACTGTCACTATTAGCACAACGTTACAATGTTAAAGTGAGTGATATTAAATCTGCGAATAGCCTAACCACTGACACTGTTCGCATTGGCCAAGTGTTGAGCATTCCTCAAACGTAAATACCCGGATCAAAATGAGCCTCCCTGCTACAATTCGCACTTTACCTGCGCAACTTGCCAATCAGATAGCCGCTGGTGAAGTGGTTGAAAGACCTTCTTCCGTCATCAAAGAGTTGCTCGAAAATAGCTTAGACGCTGGCGCCACTGTCATTGAAATAGAAATTGATAAAGGTGGGCACAAACGAATTGTCATTCGTGATAATGGTCGAGGGATTAATAAAGATGATCTTGAGTTAGCTTTAAGTCGGCATGCAACCAGTAAAATATCGTCTTTGGAGGACTTGGAGTCTGTAGCAAGCATGGGATTTAGAGGTGAAGCATTGGCGAGTATCAGTGCGGTGTCTCGTTTGACATTGACTTCACGCACACAAGAGCAAGCTGAAGCTTGGCAAGCACAAGCTGAAGGTCGTGATATGGCCGTCAAAATAACACCTGCTGCCCATCCTGTTGGCACTACTCTGCTGGTGGAAGATCTGTTTTTTAATACACCGGCCCGTCGCAAGTTTCTTAAAACTGAAAAAACTGAGTTTATGCATATCGATGAAGTCATTCGACGCATCGTGTTGAGTCGTTTTGACGTATCCATATCAGTTAAACACAATGGGAAATTGCTACGCAAATATGTGGCGATCAATGAGGGAGGAGACCCTTATAAACGTATTAGCAAGGCATGTGGTCAACGATTTTGTGACAACGCATTGGAAGTTGAAAGCCAATATCAAGAAATGGTGTTGAAAGGGTGGTTGGTTAATATCCAAGAATCACAAGCGCCTGCTGAAACGCAATACTTTTATGTTAATGGCCGCATTATGCGTGATAAATTGATTAATCATGCAATAAGACAAGCTTTTGTATTGACCTATGGGCCAGATATCCAGGCATCCTACATTCTTTATCTAACACTCCCCGCGGATGCAATTGATATCAATGTTCATCCAGCAAAACATGAAGTACGTTTTCATCAGGGCCGTTTAGTACATGACTTTATCGTTAGAACGGTGCAAGAGTTTTTACTGCAAGCCTCTGAAATGAAAACGCAAGAAGGGAGTGTTAACGAGCCTAATACCGAACAAGTAAATACGGTAAAAGTGTTTGAAGAAACAACACCTAACCATGAATATATTCAGCCTTTGAGGCCAGCTGATGCAGGAATAACAGAAACACCAAGGCAGTACCAATCTCAACAACCAAGCAGGAAACCTAGCTATAATCCTTCTGCAGGGCAACAGTATCGTCAACTTTTGGATATACCTGAAGCAACTGAGAATGAAAGACCACTAATGCGATGGTTGAGTGTGCCGAATAACAAATTGTTAGTGCAACATGGTAGTGGTTTTTACTTGTTGTCTCACGCTGCATTGTATACAACAACCACTTCCTTAAAGTTATCCGCTTATTTACCGGCAGCTCAGCCGTTATTATTGCCTATATCTGTTGGCTTTGATGCTGAACAAAGAACAATTGCACAAGAGATAAGTGACAAACTAACGTCACTAAACATTGACCTTAATGTTACAAACAAAAAGTTCTTATTGCGAAAAGTGCCTGCTGGCATGCGCGAACTTGACTGGGCCTCTATCTTGTCTGGTTTATTGACCCAGAGCAAAGAGATGATCAATTCCTCTTCGCCTATTTCACTGTTGGAACAAGCATTATCTCACCTGAACATTGATATGCGTGATCACGATATAGAACTACAAATGAAAGGGCTGAATTCAGACGATGTAGATCATATGTTGCAAGCTTATGCCGAAGAGGTGCCTTTATCAGCCTGGTTAGACGGATTGTGACATGCATAATGAGATAGGCGAGAAGCCATTGGCTATTTTTCTGATGGGACCAACGGCATCGGGAAAAACAGATTTGGCAATTGAGCTTCGTAAATTGTTACCTTGCGAGATCATTAGTGTTGATTCTGCTCTGATATACAAGGGCATGGATATTGGGACGGCTAAACCTTCATTGGAAGAGTTGGAAAAAGCGCCTCATAAACTGATTGATATACTTGATCCCTCACAGTCATATTCGGTCGCTGATTTTCGTCGAGACGCAATAGTTGAAATGGACAAAATTTCCGCTAACGGCCGTATTCCTCTGCTGGTCGGTGGGACAATGATGTATTACAAAATGTTGCTTGAAGGAGCGTCACCGTTGCCTCCGGCTGATCAAGTTATAAGGCAACATTTAAAGGATGAAGCTGAGGAAAAAGGATGGGAAGCCTTACATCAAGAATTATCTGTTATTGATCCTCAATCAGCACAGAGAATACACCCGAATGATCCTCAGCGTTTGATACGTGCTTTGGAAGTTTTCCGGATAAAAGGACAATCGCTAACGGAATTGCAGCAAATCAAAACGGAAACGTTAGATTACGATATCACGCAATTCGCAATTTCAACGCCCGATCGCCAAGTTTTACATGATCGTATTGCATTGCGCTTTAATCGTATGGTTGAACTTGGATTTGAGCAAGAAGTCGAAGCATTAAAAAGTCGAGGCGATTTGCATTTGGACATGCCTTCCATGCGTTGTGTGGGCTACCGACAAATGTGGGAATACCTTGATGGTAAGATGGACCATGACGAAATGGTTTTTAGAGGGGTTGCTGCAACCCGGCAACTTGCGAAGCGTCAGTTAACTTGGTTACGTAGTTGGCCAGGCATTATTTTGTTGGACTTATTGAAAGATAACGCAGTGAACAACATCTTGAAAAAACTTGATTATCGCTAAGTTGATCCTTCCCAAATACTATACAGGTAATAATATTGCTGTATACTTAAGCAGTAGCTTAGATTAATAATAAATAAGAAAAAGGATACAAGAAATGGCCAAGGGGCAATCTCTTCAAGACCCATTTTTAAATGCACTTCGTAAAGAGCGAATTCCTGTATCAATCTACTTGGTAAATGGCATTAAATTACAAGGGCAAGTAGAGTCGTTTGATCAATTTGTAATCTTACTGAAGAATACAGTAAGCCAAATGGTTTATAAGCATGCAGTGTCAACTGTTGTGCCGTCTCGTGCTATTCAGGTATCTTCTGGCGGTAATAATGACGATGGTGACGAGAACAATCAATAGAACAATTGTGGAGATAGTGTTTGTTTGACCGTTATGAAGCTGGTGAACAAGCAATATTAGTTCATGTTGATT
>CAZVDU010000121.1:0-12698 GCA_964625615.1 uncultured Pseudoalteromonadaceae bacterium
ATAATGAAAGAAGTCGTAATAGTCGATTGTATTCGCACCCCAATGGGTCGCTCCAAGGGCGGCGTATTTCGTAATGTCAGAGCAGAAACACTGTCTGCTCATTTGATGACGAGTTTGTTAGAGAGAAACCCTAACCTCGATCCTGCGGAGATTGATGACATCATATGGGGCTGTGTACAACAAACGAAAGAACAAGGGTTTAATGTTGCACGTAATGCGCAACTACTCACTCAAATCCCTCGTAGTGTCCCAGCTGTCACTGTTAATCGCTTATGTGGTTCATCCATGCAGGCTCTGCATGATGCAGCTATGGGTGTTATGACGGGTCAAGGTGATACCTACATCATAGGTGGTGTTGAGCATATGGGACATGTCCCTATGAACTTCAATCTTGATTTCCACCCGGGTCTTGCAAAGCATACTGCCCGTGCGTCAGGTAATATGGGTATGACTGCTGAGCTACTTAGTAAGCAAAACGGCATTACCCGTGAGATGCAGGATGAGTTTGGTGCGCGTTCGCATCGTCGCGCTCATCAGGCACATGTTGAAGGGCGTTGGGCCAATGAAATTGTACCGATTGAAGGGCATGATGCATCTGGCAAATTAACGCTTATTTCTCACGATGAAGTGGTTCGTCCTGATAGCACAGTAGAAGTAATGCAAGGTTTGAGACCAGTGTTTGATCCTGTGAATGGAACTGTCACTGCGGGTACATCTTCAGCCATATCTGACGGAGCGTCTGCTATGTTGGTTATGTCAGCAGATAAAGCAAAAGCGTTAGGTTTGACACCAAGAGCTAAAATCCGCTCTATGGCCGTTGCCGGTTGTGATGCCGCTATTATGGGCTATGGTCCGGTTCCTGCTACACAAAAAGCCTTAAAAAATGCTGGGATGACGGTTGATGATATCGAGCAAGCTGAATTTAACGAAGCTTTTGCAGCACAAGCACTATCTTGTGTGAAAGTACTTGGTTTGATGGATAAGGTTGACGATATGATAAACCTCAATGGCGGTGCCATTGCATTAGGTCACCCCTTAGGTTGTTCTGGTGCGCGTATCTCAGGTACGTTGATTAATTTGATGGAAGCACAAGACACCAGTGTTGGTTTAGCCACTATGTGTATCGGCTTAGGTCAAGGTATTGCAACAGTCTTCGAGCGTGTATAAAACGTTTCTGACTTTTCAAACTTGTTAAAATAAAAATCCCTCGCTAAGGCGGGGGACTTTTTTTTAGTTATTATAGTTCTATCCACAATTCTCGTTGTAGTACTCAACAAGTTCTTGCACTTCATTAAGATCAAACCTGAGTGCATTTTCGTCGTAAGCATCATCTGCGTAATCACAGCCCCCAAGGTATTTTTTTAACTTTTCCGCTTTACGAGCTTCTTTAACCAAGGGACCAAATTTAAAACTAAACGTCTTCTTTTGTTTGCTACTTTTTATGTAGAAAGCTTTAGTCGTTGGCTCTTGGTAGACGGCGATATCTCCACGCTCAAATACTTCGCGCAAAAACTTGTTCCCTTGGCCTGGTGTAATATCCAATGCATCGTTACCAGCAGCTGCTAATAACCCATTACTCTTAATTTGCGCTGTACGGTAGCAACTCTCTTCACCGCCTTGTTCGAACACACAGAAGCGATTCTTTCTCGCCGTAGACAATTTTTTAAACTTTGTTTTTTGTTTTGCGGTCAAGTACTCAATCCTGAACTTAGAACCGGAGCTTGTCAGATCCAAGATACTGCCACCACTGGTTATGTCATCAGGATCAACAACACTAAGCTTTTCGAACAAAGCAGTGATCTTCCCTTCGTATCTTTCACCTTTGTGGTCAATAGCATAACCTGATCGCTCATAAATGTTTGACGAGTTAACTTTTGCTTCTTCGTATCTAATCCGCTGTTCCGCTTTAATATCGGCATTATATTGAGCTGCAATGCCTTTTGCTTCATAACCAAAGCGAACATTTCGAGCATGTAAGTGCCGTACTGCTTCAAGAATCACGGCTCTAGTGTCATCAGGAGCGCCTCGTTTGAAGCGGTCTCTTGACTCATAAGATAATGGTTCCGCTAGAAATGATGAAGACACAGTGACACGTTTGAGTACATCTTGTGTGATAGTAGCGATTTTTATTTTATCTAAGTCACGAAGTACAATAGTATCCTGGTCTGCGAATCGATAAGTGCCTATTTTTCCGTTGGGGAGATTTTCACTATCAATTTTTCTGAAAATTTCTCGTGTCTCTTGGTTTATCCTAAGCCCTAATCTAGCTGTTTGCTCAAAGAGAGCTTCCTGTTCAGCGATTCGCTCAGCAGTTATTGCGGCCTCTTTCTCTGCACTCGCCTGCGCAACTAAACTTTTTCGCTCTCTTTTTTGCGCAAAGAATTCATCCAATTTACTCTGATTAAGAACACCTTTGGCATCAAAAAAGCCTAGCTTTTTCATCATAAACTCAGCTACTGCTTTCTTTACACTGAGTGTGAAAGAGAGGTACTCGAGATCGACTTCATTTTCGAATGGGCTGCCATCTCTTTTCATTACTAGCCACTGATAGTCGTTTTCTTCATCAATACGTTCGAAGTAGTAGGAAGCCGTTACAAAAACTTCGCCTGAGCTTGAGTCTGTGAAAACATAAGTATTAGAGCCATCTTTCTCGACACGTAACGGTGTTTTCTTTTTGTCGATATAAATGAAATCTCTTTTAATCTTCACTTTATTGGCGGAAGCATGAAATGACATTGTCAGTAGTATCGACATAAAGCAATACGCCATGATTAGCGATAAACGCCCGTTCAGATTACCGATCATTTTTTTCCTTATTAGTATTGTTGAATGAATACAGTAGAAATTAGTTATGCCTAAATCAATAAATGAAGATACTCAAGTACGAATACAGATTGCATGTTTCGACGCTGCTTTAGTGTTGTTCTTAGAAGGTCATGATTGAATTTGAAATATCAGTGGTGAATCAAAGGCGCATCAAACTTGGTTTGAAACCTCGATATTTAGGTATGAGCATGTTCTGCCTATAACATTATCGTGCACGATGGATATTCTGGTTTGATTTTACCCAACGCTTTTAGCGCCGTGAAAATCCTCACCTGCCTTACTTACCAAAGTTGCTCATGATCCTTTTGATTGATACATAATCACCACATGTTCCTCTAGTGATACATCCTCTTTCGTTAAGGATTTGCTCAATAAATAATCGCTATGGCTTCAGGTAAAGCATTGTTTACGTTATATTTTACTTATTTTTAATTGTTAATTATTTGTTAAATAAAGAGTTTGTTGTAAAACGTAGCCAAGGTGGCTTCTAAACGATTCTGGAGGCTATTTTTACCTCTTTTATTGACTTAATATGAACCGGCGCCACTTCATATTGAGCGTACAATATAATAATAATGTCACCGGAGTTGTACTAAATGAGTTTAATAAAATCCACCGCAATAGCGGGTTTATCTACATTGTCTTTATCATTACTTTCTATCTACGGAAATATAGCTGTAGCACAGGAAGGCTTTGCATCAATAACTTCTTTGCCTGTCATTACTGATGACTGCGGTGGAATGGGGTGTAGTGATAGGCGTGGTTTGAGTCTTGCACAATTGCAAGCACGCTTAACTGCCGAGTCTAACGGTAATGGCAATGGTAACGGGTCATCTAACGGCAGCAATGGTGGTAATGCTGGAGGAAGCGGCCAGGGGCTAAGCCTTGGACAAGGTAATAATGATACTCAGGTTGTTTTCCTTGATTTTGAGCAAAGCTCGCCAACGTTTACAGCTATCGCATTTGCTGGTGTGCCTGAAGAGTTTGATAGCCATCAGTATACTCAAGCTGAGAGAGATGAGATTCAAAGTAGATTAGAAGCCGACTATGAAGGCTTCAATATTAGTTTTACGCAGCAATTACCAACTTCTGGTGATTTCGCTAGATTAAATTTTGAGTGCCAAGATGAAGATGGTATTTGTACTGATTTTGGTGGTGGTATTTTATTCGGTAGAGCAGAAGCTATAGATATTGGTAACGCTAATCGCAATGATGTTGCTTTCATTGATGTTGGTCTATGGGAAATACTAGGACAGATTTCTCCTCCAACTTTTGAGGCTATATCAGGTATTGCTATTGTCGATGGCGACGTTACTGCGGCTGTTTCTCAAGCTATCATCAATCAAGCTGCAAATACTGGAGCGCATGAGCTCGGCCATAATTTAGGCTTACGTCATCATGACTCTTTTGGTTCTCCTGGTACGGGTATTCCTACGACAGGTACGCCTGCTCGTGAAGCTTTCTTCCCTACCTTTGACGGGTTACAAGAAGGCGATGAAGCTATCCTCCATACCATGGCGTCAGGTGCTAGTGTAGGTACGGGTTTTACCGATAGTACAGTACGCGACCGTTTCTTTTCTGAAAGAGCTGTTATTAAGCTAGCGGCTGCTGAGCGTGGGCGTTTAGTGAATGAAAGTGATGTTTCTGGCGGAAACAAGAAAGTTCAATTACGTAAAGTCGTAGCGCCTAATACCCTACTTGAAGGCGAAAATGCTGACGGTAAGTTAGATATCAGAGAAGCGTTAATTCGTGGTGCGATTTCAGAAACAGGCGAAGTTGATTCATACCGTTTCCGCGGTAAAGCGGGTGAATTCCTTAGTGCAGAGTTTAATGGTTTTGATGTTGCAGTAGGTGATTCAGTTATTGGTGCGGTTAGCTTATTCTTCGTTGAAAACGATGGTTCATTGACCTTGGTCGCAGAAAACTTCCAAAACTTTGAAGGTTTTGATGCTTTCTTGATCGATGCTCCTATTGAAGAGTCTGGTGACTACGTGCTACAAGTGAGTGCGCCCAATGAACTCAGTTTCGGCCTGTTACCTGATGGAACACCTGATATATTCCCATTGGATGAAACAGGTAATGGTGCTTTACGTTCAGGGGATTACAATCTAAGCATCTATATGGTTGATGGCAGACCTGGTAATGGCCCTAGCCAAGTGCCTGGCGCAGGCAATTAGTCATAATAAAATTGTATTGAGATTTGAGCCGAGGAAACTCGGCTCATAAATTACTGTACTTTAGTTTGGTTTCGGCCTGCGTTTTTAGCTTCGTATAGTGCTTCATCAGCCCTATTAAGCAATCCTTCTAATGCTTCATCGGCTTGGCGCATAGTAACACCGAGTGAAATAGTGACAGGCGGAAGAACTTCCCCTGTTTTCATATGCTTTAATTGCATTTTAGCGACATGAGTACGTAAGCGCTCTGCTAGGCTCGTTGCTTTATCGATTGTAACGTTCGGCAGGATAATAACGAACTCTTCACCACCAAATCTAAATGCTTCGCCATTTTGTTTTGTGGCGGATTCCAATACTTTGGCGAGACGCCTGAGAATAACATCACCAATAAGATGCCCAAAAGTGTCATTAAACGTTTTAAAGTGATCAATATCTAAAATAACGGCAGCGAGATCGTTAGAGGGCTTAGCTGAGGTTGTGTCACTAAAAAACTTATTTAACCCTTTTCTGTTTTGTATTTTAGTTAAATTATCTGTTAGGGCTTCTAATTTCGCTTGCTCAAGTTCGGCTTGTATCTGCTTAGTTTGTTCCTGCGCTTGAGCAACACATGCTTCAAGCTTAGCTTGATTATCTTTGATGGTCTTGGTCGCAACTTCCACCAAGTCAAGTAACTCAGGTGAAGCCCCTGCTTGCTCTTGCTTCACGACAGATATTTCTTGTTCTAGTGACTCTATTGAGGATTTGGATTGATCTGAAGCCGCCTGTAAGTTCCCGACTGTGCCTGTCAGCTCACGTATATTTTTGTCTTCGAATTGTGGTGGTTCTTTTATGAAATCATCGTAGAGTGATTCCATAAAGTAGGGATCTAGTGTCTGGCCAGTGTCTATCGCTTGTTTGAGCTTTTTGACCAAAGGCTTATTCATTTTACTTAAGAAGTCATATCCCACAGAGTAGTTGATGGGGTTGCATGGTAATTCTTTCTCTTCAAGGAATGAAAAAACTTCATTGAGATATTCTTGCGCTTCAGTAATTGAATGATGATATTTCATCGAGTTCCGATTCTAGTATTCGCTACTAATAAGTTTATACCAATTTTAAACTCGCCTGAAAAGGAGGCTTTGATAGTGTATTTATTAGTACGTGTATAATTATGGGCATAGCCATCATGTTTCTAACCGATTATTTTGCAAACAGGGCACTAATATCTTTAAATGCTTTAAATTCCAACGCATTACCGAATGGGTCCATAAAGAACAGCGTTGCTTGCTCGCCTACTTGCCCTTCAAAACGGATATGAGGTTCTACAACAAAGGTGATGTTGTGTGCTTGGAGCTTG
Source organism: uncultured Pseudoalteromonadaceae bacterium (assembly GCA_964625615.1). Taxonomy (GTDB): domain Bacteria; phylum Pseudomonadota; class Gammaproteobacteria; order Enterobacterales; family Alteromonadaceae; genus M269. The sequence continues at coordinate 6,337 of CAZVDU010000121.1, forward strand.
TCTGCAAGCGTGCGCCAGTCGTCCATGGATAATACAACACCAAAGTGTGGTACAGGCACTTGATCACCATCGACAGGGTTTTTTGTTGCAGGTGATGGCATGGTCATAACCTGGTGAGTAACAAGCTGGTGGCCGTAAAAATTCCAATCTGCCCATTGCGCTGCACTTCTGCCCATTTCACAACCCATTATTCCACCATAAAACGCAATGGCTTCATTGATATCGCTTACAGGTATAGCAAGATGAAAAGGTGGGAGTTGTTGAGTAGACATATTTAAGACCTATCTTATTAACTAAGTCGTTTTAGCATGTTTAGCTTTTTATCAGAATATGGCGGATAGCGCACGTCTAAGTCCATCATGTAGCTGCGTTTCATGACAGTTTTCAAGTGACTAAAAGTATCAAAGCCGGCTTGGCCATGATAACTGCCCATGCCGCTATTGCCCACACCACCAAAAGGCAGATCTGCATTGACCATAAACATCATGCCGTCGTTTATACAGACGTTGCCAGCACTGGTGTTATGCATCACTTTATCTTCATTAGTTTGGTCTTTGTTAAATAAATAGAGAGCAAGAGGCTTGGTTCGCTTATTCACCATGGCAATCGCTTGCGTCATATCATCGATTTCAATGATAGGCAGCAGAGGGCCGAATATCTCATCTTTCATAATAGGGCTTGTATCGTCCGGGTTAAGCAGTAAGGTCGGCTCGATGTAGCGCTCTTTTTCATCCAATGAGCCACCGAAAATTATGTTTTGGTTTTCTAGGTAACTGCTTATACGAGCATAATGTCTATCGTTGATAATGCGACCATAGTCTGGACTTTGTTTAGCATCTTCACCATAGAATGCGGTGATCTTCTGTTTGAGCTTATCAATAAGTTGTGACGATACCTTCTTGTCTACAAGCACATAGTCTGGAGCCACACAGGTTTGCCCTGCATTCATCAACTTACTCCAAACGATACGGTTGGCGGTAATATCGAGGTTAGCGCTGTCAGAGACAATACAAGGGCTTTTACCACCTAACTCTAATGTTACAGGTGTTAAATATTCAGCGGCTGCTCGCATCACAATTTTTCCAACGGTTTCACCACCGGTATACATGATGTGATCGAACTTTTGTTTCAACAACTCTGTGGTTTCTGGGACGTCACCTTCAATAACAGTAAACGCATCATTATCTAAATATTTAGGGACAATTTCAGCTAATACTTTCGATGTTTCTGCCGCAAGCTCCGACGGTTTCAAGACAACACAATTACCCGCAGCAATAGCGGCAACCATAGGAGAAACAACCAATTGGAAAGGGTAGTTCCATGCACCGATGATCAAAACGGTGCCGAGAGGCTCTGGCATCTGATAACTTTTACCGGGTTGCGCGAGTAACGGTGTTGATACCTTACGTGGCTTAGCCCATTTGCGTAGCTTTTTTATTGTGTGTTCGACATCACTGATGACGAAGCCTATTTCTGAAATCCAGCTTTCAGAGGTGCATTTACTCAAGTCTTTCTTTAGTGCTTGCATGATGGCTTGTTCTTGCTCACTCGCCATCTTCTTAACTTGTTCAAGTTGTTTAACACGCCATGCTATTGATTTGGTTTTACCGGTCGCAAAGTATTGTTGCAGTTTTTGTACGGCAGGAGCGATTGCTTCAATCTGCATAGCGCGTGTTCTCCAAAATGTATGAGTGTTAATGCTAACTGGTATGATCAGTCAAAAGTTATGCTGAGTGTAACGTTTTTGTTAGGAGAGTACAAAGTAAGGGGAAGCTTCTAGCCTATTGCTCTGAGCAACTATCCACCTCAACAGGGTCACTTTTAAAGTCAGTTTCATAGCAATTATCAAGTAATGAACAGTAGCATGCTGACGCAGTTAGTTTATGGCGTTCAGTATTGATCTCATCCCATAATATTCTGTTTTCGTCGGTCGCGACCATCCTGAAAAACTTATTCTCTTGGTTGGCAGATATTAAGCTATTAGCCACGCTTCCTGTTAGCGGGATGCCTGCAGTATCTTCTATTGGGCTATCGGCAAGACGCTTAATAAATGGTGCTCCTTTGGCGCAACAATCTTCCAACCAAGAATAGATGTTTGTGTACGTTTTATCTTTGTAGTGCAGTTGGAATTGCTTTATATGGGCTGGTCCGACCCCTCCATTTAAGATATTAAGAGAAACCTCAAGTTCGTTGTCATCATTAAAATTGCCAGAACCAAACAAAAGAAACGGCCATGTGGCTGCCTTAACCTGTTTCTCAGCAGCTTCAGCTTGGATATAGGTTGCGTAGAAAGAAGCGGCTGAAATGGCAATCGCACAAATAGCTAGAATAAGGTTGATATTTTCGAAGGCGCTTTTTTGCGAATCTTTTTCCGACATAAGATCGACAATGAGTTTCGTTGATTTATTATCACTGTCTCATTAGCCAGAAGGAGATTCAAGATCAACATGCTTTAGGAACAGCTTGCTTTACTCTATCGCTCACTACAACTCGCACCAAAGGCAAAACAGCTGTAACACCTGTGATGTTTCATACTTATTTTTGTCTGTAGGCTCTGTCCTAGCTCATGACCCAAATCATACTCTTCGTCATCATCGACTAAGGTGCAAGCATAGACGCGCATTCTACCTTCCTTTTTTAGTACCATACGTGAGCTGGCACACATAAAAGATTGGCGCTGCTCTTCTGTTTGGTAGCTCGTCATACAGTTTTCAGAGATATGTGGTACGTTCGGTAATGAGCCTGGCGGCAGAAAGTCAGGAAACGCAACGATATTTAAGTCAGCCGGCAATCCATTTAGCTCGAAGACCTGGCAAAATTGGCGAGTAATCTCTGCTAAGTCTTCACCCTCTTTCATATGTCGAGCGACAGAGATTGGAAACCCTGCTCGATGTAACTTCCTCATACCAATCAGTGCTTGCTCAAATTGACCCTCTCCACGGCCTTGATTATGGATGATTGGATCGGGCGAGTCTAAGCTGATGCGAAATGATATTGGGTAGCGAGTCGTTAGGGCTGCCAACGCATCAAAGCGTTTTAACAAAGGCTCTGTGCCATTGGTTAATACCAAACAGGGACCGTATTGTGATGCATAACCGAGCATTGCGACGATATCTTTCACCAGCATAGGCTCTCCCCCTGTAAACGAGAATTGCTCTGTGCCGAGTTGTGCAGCTTCTTCGATATAGGGAACGACTTCCTCTAATTTAGGAGATTGGAGTCGTTTGTCGCTTGGTGAAGATCCTTCTAGGCAAAAGTCACATGACAAGTTGCAACGAGTGCCTGTGTGGAACCAGAGCTCTTTTAACATATGAGAACGGATATAGCCTCTCGGGTCTCCATCGGGTGTTTTTAGCCATAATTCGCTACGACTTGTGGTTTGCATTAACAACAACCTCCACTCACAGGCTTTGTATTTCTATCGAAAGGCAGGGTAGTCGCATTATGCTGAGCAATACCTCTATGCTCATCAAAATCACCAACGAAGTCGAAATAGGATGCAAAACGACTGCTTTGTAAAATACGCCATGTGTTACCGCACACGGCCTGTTCAACGCCTTTCTCAAAAGTGTAATCTTTATCCAAGACAAGTAGATCAAGGTGATGATCTATGCCACCACGATAAGTGACTTTTTGCCCATAATTCTCGCGATGACTCTCTAACTGTGCTGTTTTGAACAGTCGATAAGTCGCTGAATAGAATTCAATATGGCCAACTTTTTGTGCTACCTGTTCGTTGTTTATACCCAAACGCCGGTCTTTAACTAATCTTGGGTCGAGAAAACCGACTTGTTTGGATAAGTTGATAAAGTCGTTCCAATACAAGGCACCGCCAAGACATTCGCCATAAAGTACGGGATCATCGACCAAGTGCTGAGGGACACGCCTATCAGCATAAACATCTGAAAAATAAAGCTCACCGCCGGGTTTGAGCACGCGATATGCTTCTTTGAGTACATTTTCTTTATCGGGGCAGAGGTTGATTACGCAGTTTGATACAATAATATCGATACTGTTGTCGGCTAAATCAAGTTCATCAAGGCGTTCGATATAACCTTTCTTGAACACAGTATTTGCTTTCTGATAGCCAAACTCCTGGCGATGATATTCAATATGTTGATTAGCAACAGCGAGTTGTTCATCCGTCATATCAACACCTATCACTTCACCCTCCTCGCCAACCATTTGCGCCAGCGCGTAGCAATCGCGCCCAGCACCACAGCCCAGATCAAGAATGCGTTTACCCTTGAGCGATTGAGGGAGTACCAAGCCGCAACCATAGTATCGCGTTAGTACTTCATCATGAATGCGGCTAAGCGCCTGTTTCACATACTCTGGAATAACTTCATCTGTTGCACATGCGTCTGTCTGAAGATCGTCGGACTCTTGTAAGACTTTTCCATAATAGTTCTTTACTTCGTTGTGCATAGTTGTGTTCCTGACATTGTTATTCTGATAAAAGTAACGTGAATATAAGGGTCGCGAGGACGGGGGTTCAATCTTTTTAAAGCAATATGTTTAAATCGTCAGTTTTTCGTGAGCAAACTGTTATACCAGTTGCCCAGTGTAGCATTTATTTAACGCGCCAAGGCGGATTTAACCTGTTATCGCCAGCCCAGTAGAGAATGATTCTATTGCCGGAAGGGTCATGTAAAACCGCTTCTCGCCACAGGTATGATTGATCTTTAGGCAGTTGCTTAAATGAAACCCCTTTTTTAATTAATTGCTTCACCCGTTCATCTAAATCTTCGAGTTCAAAATAGATCGTCGAATGGTTTTCAGCGTTTGGGTGAAGTGAGAGTGAAAAGCTTGAATCCCCTTCAGGGCATTCGAACCTAACATAATGCTCAGTATCAACAATCAGATTAAAACCTAACCGTTGGTAAAAAGTAACGGCATCTGCAACATTAGATACCGGTAGAGTGACTTGATTTAGGTTCATACAGTGCCCGTTATTTGATTGACATAGCTGCATTAAATGTATTGGTATAGAGCGACACAAAGCGCTCAAATAGGGTTGCTTTTGTGTTTGAGCTGGTATTTATTGATTCCTGGTTTTTCATGATTTTATGCCTCGGATTGTTGATTCGAGCTAAATCTTAAAACCTAAGGTTAACTTGAGGTAAAGTGTTTTTTTAAGTTATTTTGGAGTGAAGTGTAACGCCCTTTCTCTGATTCGTTGAAATAGAAGCGGGTAATTATCAGATAGATTGAAATGAGAGTGAATGGCGGCTCACATGAAATAACAAGTTTTTATAGTGGGCTCGAATAAACTCTAAAAGCATTTGGATAAGCACAGTTATAATGGGAATTTAAATATTATATATCTTCAATCTCGTCTTCTACAATTGGGCATAGCAATATGGCGCTAGCTTTTTCAGATAAGCCACTGCTAATATTGAAGGATATTTACAATTACTAGTGAATCAACGATGAACCAACTCAGTGGATACAACAAATTCTCAGTAGTATATTGTTAGATGATTGGCATGGAAGGTTGGGAATATCACGACATTTCTTTTGAAGGCCAAACAAAGAAAGTCAATGGAGTAAATATCTGGCAATATCAATGGCATCAAGTTGATACAAAAGGCTTTAACGCTCCACATCCTCAGCATGTACATCAATCACATTTATTTGTTGTTTATTGTGTTAATACCAATGGCAATAAAACCGTATTCGCTGCTAGTGAGGTTAGTAATACTGTTTGGTGTATCTATGTACCAAAGTAAATCACCTAACAAAAACCTCAATCACTTAGTGACTTGCGGCGCTTGCAACTACCGTTTACTTTAGCCGTTAAAGCGTAAGATGAATATGGATAGAATCGTGAAGCTGTTAGAGTCTGATGAATTGCGATTAAACGCATTAGAGTGTGTTCGCTTACTCGAGCTGCCCGATTGTTATCTTGCTGCTGGCTTTGTTCGCAACCTAGTCTGGGACTTTTTACATAATAAACCGACTCCAACCCCGCTAAACGATGTTGATGTAATTTATTTTGATTTGAATGAATCTGACCCGGAGCAATATCAAGAATATGAATTAAAGCTAAAAGAAATGATGCCAAATTTAAACTGGCAAGTTCGAAACCAAGCTTTGATGCATTCACGTAATAATGATGAGCCGTATAGTAGCTCCTTAGATGCTATGAGTTATTGGCCTGAAAAAGAGACGGCTGTTGGGATTCGTCAATTAACTGATGGAAACTTAGAATGTGTCTCAGCATTCGGGTTTGAATCGTTATTTAATTTACAAATTTCGTACAACCCAAAGCGGCTAAGGTCAGTATTTGAGCGCCGTATAACATCAAAAGGGTGGCTTACAACGTGGTGTAATCTTAGAATCGCGCTATAACAAGTCAT
>CAZVDU010000122.1:0-12454 GCA_964625615.1 uncultured Pseudoalteromonadaceae bacterium
ACCTATGACCTTTGCCTCCGGAGGGCAACGCTCTATCCAGCTGAGCTACGGGTGCAATACTTGTACTTTAGGTAAAGCGGCGCATATGATACTGAGCCAATGCAGGTACAGCAACTTTATTTTGGCAAACCTCAGCCAGCTTAAACCCAGCGACAACTTCACTAACTCTTTTGGCTCGATGTAGTAATTTACAGATAAAATTAACAAATCTTGTCGTATACGGCCTATCTAAACTGATTTAATAGTTGTTCGTTATGATGATCCCGTTATAATCATGTCACGTAAAAAGGGCGTATTAAAATGTCTACTAGTGATTCTAGAAGGAAATCAAACGTGAAAGTAAAATTTATCATGGCACTCGTCTTAAGCATATTGATGGGTTCAGCAATAGCTCAAGAAGACATTGCAAAACGTATTATGCCCATAGGTAAAGTTCATGTTGCTGGCGCACAAGCAGAATCGGCAGCAGCAGATGGCCCGCGTTCAGGTGGAGATATCTACAATGCATCTTGTGTAGCCTGCCATGGTTCAGGTGTATTGGGTGCTCCGAAGAAAGCCGACGCAGCTGGCTGGGGTCCTCGTTTAGAAGCAGGTTTCGACGCTGTTTGGCAAAATGCTATCAATGGTAAAGGCGCAATGCCACCAAGAGGCACCTGTGCAAATTGTTCCGACGATGATATTAAAGCCGCTATAGAATTCATGATTGAAGGCTTGTAGATCAAAAATTGATCAAAATCTCATAATTGGCCACCTTATTGGGTGGCCTTTTTGTCTCTAATAAGATACTTTTAGTATGATAATAATAATTATCCTAGTTTCTACCTTAGTGAGTTGAGTAATTGTCGGTTTTATGGAATCAAACAACCAGTCAAACGAATTATCTCTAGAAGAGCTAAGAGCTTTAATTCCCCAGTTACAAGAGTTGACTGAGCGCTATAAACGTTCCGAATCTATTCAACACTCTTTATTTAATATTTCTCAGCTAGCGAGCTCAATAAGCGAGCTTTCCAAACTTTACCCTGCTATTCATGAAATCATCGCCGAGCTAATGAATGCACGTAATTTCTTTGTTGCATTTAATGAAGAAGAGCAGGATATGGTTAACTTCGTATACTTCGTCGATGAACACGATGAAAAGCTCATTAGCAAGCTTCCCAAAGACCAGTTAGGCAATGGTATAACCGGGCACGTTCTCCGTACAGGTGAAGCGCTGTTCCTCAAAACAGAGACTTTCAAAGAAGAAGCTGAAAAACGCGGCATATCACTACTTGGTGCCGACCCGATTGATTTGATTGCTGTACCACTGAAGCGGGGCAAACAAGTGGTCGGTGCGATGACAGTTCAAAGTTATGACGCGTCAGAAAGATACAATGAAGAAAATTTAGAAGTGTTGCTATTTGTCTCGCAACATATTATGACTACAGTTGACAGGGTCAGGAGCCGGGAGCTGATAGAAAGCACTATCAGGGAGCGCACTAAACAACTACGCACTATCAATGAAGATCTCCAAGAAGAAATCCAAGAACGTCAGAAAGTAGAAACACTACAACAAGCATTATTTGAAATTTCGGAGTTATCTGCATCCGTAGATAGCAAAGTAGACAGCTTCTACTCCCAACTGCATGAAGTTATTGGTCGATTGATTAGCGCCCCTAACTTTTATATCGCCATTCTCAGCGAAGACAAGGCTGGCCTGGAATTCCCTTACTATCGTGACGAAGTCAGCAAAGTAGTTAAACCAAGGGCATTAAGCAACGGATTAACAGAGTATGTCATCAACTCTGGCAGAGCTGCATTGATAGATGCTGAAGAAGCTTTTAGACTGAAAGAGCTAGGCGATTTAGACGATCAAACACCCAAGAGTATGGAGCAGTCTAAAACAGTTTGGCTGGGCTCACCTTTATTTATAGATGGCGAAGTCATTGGCGTAATCGCGATTCAATCATATGACATGCAATCTTCCTATAGCTTAAAGGACTTAGAGCTGCTTCGTTTCGTATCACATCACATCGCTGTGGCGATGGAGAGAAAACGCGCTAGCAATGCTATAAAAAAATACAACGAGGAACTCTCAAGCAAGATAAAAGAGAGAACTGAAGAGCTTAACGTCACCAACGAATACCTTAAAAAACAGATAGAAGAGCGAAAAGAAATCGAGTTAAAGCTCATTCATGATGCTCACCACGACACCTTAACTGGTTTGCCGAATCGAGCAATGTTCACTAATCGCCTTGAGCTTGCTGTCGCTAATAAAAAGCGTTATCAAGACAATAATTTTGCTGTGTTATTTATTGATCTGGACCGTTTTAAAAATATTAATGACACCATGGGTCACCACGCGGGTGATTTATTCCTTATCGAAGTTTCTACACGTATCAGCCAATGTATTCGTGGTCATGATTTGCTTGCACGATTGGGCGGAGACGAGTTTGTTATATTACTCGATAGTTTTGACATGTTAGAAGATGTCGAAGATGTTGCTAATCGCATCTTGGATTCTTTAGGTAAGCCTTTTGTGATTGAAGATAAGGAAATGTATTCCGGTGGCAGTATAGGCGTAGCAATTCTTGAGTCCTATTATCAGAGTGCAGACGAGATTATTCGCGATGCTGATGCGGCCATGTATCAAGCAAAATCCATGGGACGCGGTCGCTTTATTATGTTCGACCAAGGCATGCGAGATAAACTCTTGCAGGAGCTTGAATTAGAGAGCGCCTTTAGACACACATTAAAATCGTCCAACTTTAATTGCTACTTTAGACCCATAGTTGATATGGACTCTAAAGAATGGAAGTACTTAGAGCTATACATAAGATGGCAGCATCCAGAACTTGGCAAGGTTAAGAGAGAACAATTCTGGCAAGTTGCGGAGCATGCAGGATTAACAATTGAAATTGATAATTTCATGATTGAAAGAGCTTGTTTCATGTTAAGCAAGCTTCAAGAAGCAGCAGGTGAAGGGCAAGACGTCAAAATAGCGATAAACCTATCTATAAACCATCTCCTTCAGTCTAAGTTAGTTAACCAGCTTATCAATACAATTCAAGCTACCGATATCAATGCAAAAAACCTCATTTTTGAATTTGATGAGAATGATCTGAATCGACGCTCACAATTTATGCTACCGGCTATTCGTAAATTAAGGCGATTAGGCGTGACACTGGTCCTCGACAACTTTGGCAGTGGCTTAGCGTCACTAAGCTATCTTTATTCTTATCCGTTCGACTATGTCAAAATAGATCATCGCTTTGTGAAGTCACTTCCGCGTTCGCAACGCAATACAAAGCTGATACAGTCCGTTATTTTTATGTCGAAGACGTTGGACTTTAAAATTGTTGCCGAGGGTATTGAACGAGAAGAGCAATATGACACTCTCATGGAGCTAGGCTGTCAATTTGGGCAAGGGCCTTTTATTAGTGAAGCTTACAAACTTGAAGACTTTTTAGATGGCAAGAGTGATTTAAAAAGCCTGACAGCTTAATACTCAGTATTATTAGTACAATATCTCTCTGTAATTACTTAAACATACCTCTTAAATTAGCAATACCAGTTTCAGCTTTTTTCTGTCGCACCTCAGCACTATCTTTCTTCTTTTTGTTTTCCCATTGAACATCATCCTGTGGCAGTTCATACAAAAAGCGACTAGGTTCTGGATGAATAATCTCTCCAAATTGCCGACGTTCTTTCGTTAAGGTAAAGATGAGTTCTCTTTGTGCCCTGGTTATCCCTACATAAGCCAGCCTGCGTTCTTCTTCGACATTGTCTTCATCGATACTACTTTGATGAGGTAATAGCCCTTCTTCCATACCGATAAGAAAAACAATCGGAAACTCCAAACCTTTAGAAGCGTGCAGCGTCATTAACTGTACTTGATCATTGTTTTCATCATCTTCCCCTCGCTCCATCATGTCCCGTAAAATCAGTCGATTCACAACTTCATTAATCGTCATGGGTGGCTCTAAATCCGATCCTTCAAGCATTTGCGTAATCCAACCAAACAAAGTGGAGATATTTGCCATCGCCATTTCCGCTGCTTTAGGGCTGTTACTGCTTTCATAAAGCCATTCTTCATAGCCCATTGATTTAATCAATTCTCTAATTGCCGCTACCGCGTCACCTCGTTCAGCATTGTCAGAAGAAACAACTATCCACTTCACAAAGCTTTCTATTGCCGCTAGCGCTTTACTCGTTAGTACTGCGTTAATATCGGGCGCTGCCGCTGCTTCAAAGAGTGTTCTATTCGTTTGATTAGCAAACTGACCCAGTTTTTCTAGCGTCGCTCTACCAATACCGCGACTCGGTGTATTGATGATCCGCAATAACGCATTATCATCGTCCTGATTAACTAATAAGCGCAAGTAAGCCATCATATCTTTGATTTCAGTACGCCCGAAAAAGGATGTTCCACCACTAATTTTATAAGGGATGCGGTTAGTGACTAAAAGCTTCTCAATCAAGCGAGATTGATGGTTACTCCTATATAAGACTGCATAGTCTTTATAGTTTGTACCTTGCATAAACTTATGCGCTAGTAACTCTGCAATAACACGTTCAGCTTCATTCTCTTCATTTTTAGTTTGTAAAACACGCAGTGTTTCACCATAAGCAAGTTCTGAAAACAACGCCTTATCAAATATATGTGGGTTGTTTTGAATAAGAATATTAGCACAGTGCAAAATACGCCCTGACGAACGATAATTTTGCTCCAGTTTCACCACCTTTAAACCTGGATAGTCATTTTGTAAAGCAACTAAGTTTTGAGGTCTAGCGCCACGCCAAGAGTATATTGATTGGTCATCATCACCAACTACGGTGAAGCGAGATCGCTCGCCAACTATGGCCTTCACCAATTCATATTGGCTTTCATTGGTATCTTGGTATTCATCAACCAACAGATAATTAATTTTCAATTGCCATTTTGTTCGCACTCCTTCATTGACTTTCAACAAGAGCGTCGGCAACAGAATTAAATCATCAAAATCTAAGGCATTATAGGCTTTTAAATGGCTCACATATTGGGTATAAATATCGCGAAAATAACCATCGTCTACTGACATCGTTTCCTTAGCTAAATGCTCAGGCAATCGCAGTGCATTTTTCCATGAAGATATCTTATTCTGTAACAAGAATAGCTGGTCTTTATCGCCATCAAGCTCTTTCATCGTCAAATCTTTCAACAATGACAAACTATCCTTGTCATCAAATAAAGAAAAACCAGGTTTGTAACCTAACGCTTTTACTTCTGATTTAATAATATTCAGACCTAAAGTATGGAAGGTAGACACTTTAAGTCCGCGAGATTCTTTCTTCCCAAGTGTCTGTGCAACCCGTTCTTTCATCTCTCGCGCTGCTTTATTGGTAAAAGTAACCGCGGCTATCTTACGCGCAGGCATGCCACACTCTTGAACTAAGTAGGCTATTTTATTGGTGATGACACGTGTTTTTCCGCTACCAGCACCAGCTAAAACCAGGCAGGGTCCAGAAATGTATTTTACAGCTTGATCTTGTCCTGGATTTAACTTCATTTTTTTCGCGGTCGGTTCGTTACAGTAAGGTGAGGCTAGAGTGTGCTTAGCATTAAGCACTGCAATATCAATCTATATTCCTTCAACTAATCAGGTGTTCGTACTCATAGCCTGAAAGATGAAGGACATAACTGAGCGATGCCATTTTATATTGATTCCGCTATAGTACAATCTAATTTGATTCAGAGAATACAACGCATGTTAGATCCAAAGAAGCTCGAAGATATTGCTAAACAAGTAACCGACAGTATCCCCCCAGGTGTAAAAAATATGGCTGAAGGTATTGAAGCGAAGGTAAAACAGACGTTGCAGTCACAATTAAGCCGCCTTGATTTTGTCAGCAGAGAAGAGTTTGATGTTCAAACACAGGTTTTGATGCGTACACGTACAAAACTAGAAGCGCTTGAAAAGCGCGTAGAAGAAATTGAACAAGGACTCAATAAGACTGAAGAATAAGGCCCTTTAAGTGCTCTTAAAGCCCTGCGAGGAAAAATTGATACGCAGGGTTATCAGTTTGCTCTTCATGTACATAGCCTAATTCATCAAGGTGTTTATCAAACGCCGCTCTATCACTTTCTGCGATATCAAAACCGGCAAGCACAAGCCCATCTGCTGCACCATGATTACGGTAGTGGAATAAGGTAATATTCCAGCTTTCACCCAATGTTTGTAGGAATTTCATTAATGCTCCTGGCTGTTCAGGAAATTCAAATGAAAACAAATGTTCGTTAGCTAAGTTAGTAGGCCGCCCGCCAACCATATAGCGTACGTGAAGTTTTGCAGTTTCATTAGAAGAGAGATCAAACCAAGAATAATTGTTCTCTTCTAATAAGTCTGTGATCTGTTTAAACTCAACTAAACCATCTCTCAGCTTAACCCCAGCAAAAATATGTGCTTGATCAGCTTCTGCATAACGATAATTAAACTCAGTGATCGTTCGGCCACCTAGCAACTGACAAAAACGTTTAAATGCGCCTTTTTCTTCGGGTATTTTAACTGCGAAAACAGCCTCTTTCTGCTCACCTAATTCACAACGTTCAGAAACATAACGTAATGTATGAAAGTTAATGTTAGCGCCACACAGCACGCCAGCAATCCTTGCATTTTGAAGGTTATGCTCTTTCACATATTTGAGGATACCTGCAACAGACAAAGCCCCGGCTGGTTCTGCAATGACACGCGTATCATCAAAAATATCTTTAATACCTGCACATATTTCATCCGTACTAACGGTGACGATATCGTCGACGTATCGCTGACAGAGTTTAAACGTCTCTTTGCCTATTAACTTAACAGCAACCCCGTCAGCAAAAATGCCAACATTTTCTAACGCTTTGGGTTCACCATTGACTAGCGCGTGTTTAAAACAGGCTGATTCCTCAGCTTCCACGGCAACTATTTTAATGTCTGGACGCAACTGCTTAATATAAACAGCCATACCTGCCGCTAGCCCACCGCCCCCGACAGCAATAAATATTACGTCTAGGTTAGGGTTTTGCTCGAGTATTTCCTTAGCAATGGTGCCCTGTCCTGCAATAACATCGGGATCATCAAAAGGCGGTACTAAGGTATACCCTTCTTCTTGTGAAAGCCTCAGGGCTTCTGTACTAGCAGTATCAAAATTAGTACCAAACAATCTAACATCGACATAATCACCACCAAATTGCCTAACCGCATCGACTTTAATATCAGGCGTGGTTTCTGGCATCACGATGACCGCTTTTACTTTCTTTTGCTTCGCAGAGAAAGCAACTCCTTGAGCATGATTCCCTGCGGACGCAGCCACAACACCAACTTCGAGTTGTTCTTCAGAAAGGCTACACAACTTGTTGTATGCACCACGCAATTTAAACGACTTTACAGGCTGCTGATCTTCACGCTTTAACCAAATGTCATTACCCAAAGACAATGACAGCTTTTCTAGTTTGCAAAGCTCTGTATTGATTGCAGCTTCGTAGACAGGTGCCAACAAAATCTTTTGTAAATAAGATTGTTCATTATTCACAATTTAATCTTCCAATAGGCTTAAATCACGCACTGCACCTTTGTCTGCACTAGTCGCCATTAAGGCGTATGTCTTTAATGCAGATGAGACTGATCGTTGCCTGTCTTTCGGCTTCCATGGGGATGAAGAAAGCTCCATTTGTTCACGACGTTGTTGTAGTTCTGTATCGGTAATCTGCATATCAATACGTCGATTAGGGATATCAATATCAATAATATCACCATCATTCACCAACCCAATAGCGCCACCAGCAGCTGCTTCTGGTGAACAATGTCCAATCGAGAGCCCTGATGTTCCACCAGAAAACCGACCATCCGTGATCAAAGCGCAAGCTTTACCTAGTCCTTTAGATTTGAGATAGGATGTTGGATATAACATCTCCTGCATACCCGGGCCTCCTTTTGGCCCTTCATAACGAATGATAACGACATCACCTGCACTTATTTTGTCGTTTAATATGGCTTCGACTGCATGATCTTGGCTTTCGAAAATACGAGCAGTACCACTAAATTTCCAAATCTCTTCATCAACACCTGCCGTCTTAACAATGCATCCATCCTTCGCAATATTACCGAAAAGAACCGCTAGTCCACCTTCCTGACTATAAGCATTTTCCAAGCTACGGATACAACCATTAATACGATCATCATCAATACTTGGGTAGCGACACTCTTGACTAAATGCCTTGGTTGTACGTATCCCAGCCGGGCCAGCTTTATAAAAAGTAAGTGCTTGCTTATTAGACATATCAGTTACATCCCAGTTAGCGATCACTTCACCAATAGTAGGCCCTAATACATGCGGATTATCTTGATGAAATAGACCAGCACGATTTAGTTCTGCTAAAATTCCCATGACACCACCAGCTCGATGGACGTCTTCCATATGATATTGAGGTGTTGCTGGAGCAACTTTACACAGGTGCGGAACTTTACGAGACAGCCGGTCAATATCAGCCATGGTGAAATCGATCTCTCCCTCAGAAGCTGCGGCGAGAAGATGTAAAATTGTGTTTGTTGAACCACCCATCGCAATATCAAGACTCATCGCATTTTCGAAGGCATCAAAGTTTGCGATATTCCTAGGTAAGGCAGATTCGTCATTCTCTTGATAATAGCGTTTGCACAAATTAACGATTTCGTGCCCTGCTTTTAAAAACAGCGCCTCTCTGTCGGAATGAGTGGCTAGCATTGAACCATTACCTGGTA
Organism: uncultured Pseudoalteromonadaceae bacterium; assembly: GCA_964625615.1. Lineage (GTDB taxonomy): Bacteria > Pseudomonadota > Gammaproteobacteria > Enterobacterales > Alteromonadaceae > M269. Next base: position 8,739 of record CAZVDU010000122.1, read on the forward strand.
ATGCTAAACCTAACGCTTCGGTCAAACAGTTCATCGAATTTGCAGTGAACATGCCCGAGCACGAACCACAAGTGGGGCATGCTGACCGTTCGATCTCATTGCTATCGTCGTCGGACACTTTGTCATCAGCTGCTGCCACCATAGCGTCAACTAAATCCAATTTGATGATCTGATCAGACAGTTTCGTTTTACCCGCTTCCATTGGTCCGCCAGAGACGAAAATAGCAGGTATATTGAGGCGCATCGCTGCCATCAACATACCTGGTGTTATTTTGTCGCAATTTGAAATACAGACCAGCGCATCCGCACAATGTGCGTTTGCCATATACTCAACGGAGTCAGCGATAATCTCTCGCGATGGCAAACTATAGAGCATTCCGCCATGTCCCATGGCAATACCATCATCAACAGCAATGGTGTTAAATTCCTTCGCAACACCACCAACACTCTCAATAGCGCCAGCAACCAGCTGGCCCATATCTTTAAGGTGAACATGACCTGGGACAAATTGCGTAAAGGAGTTAACGACAGCAATAATGGGTTTTCCAAAATCACTATCTGTCATTCCTGTTGCACGCCATAGTGCCCTTGCACCGGCCATATTGCGTCCTTGGGTCGTTGTGGCAGATCGGAGCTTGGGCATATCATTTCACCTTTGCGGTCTATTGACCTTTGTATAAGAACTTTTGTTCTTTAATTATTTATCGAACGGGCGTTAACCAGCCCCATTTATCTTCAGTTTGCCCATTGAACAAACCAAAGAATGCGCTTTGAACTTTTTCTGTAATGGGTCCACGGCCGCCATTACCAACAGAAATGCCATCAACACTTCTCACAGGTGTTACTTCAGCAGCAGTACCACACATCAAAATTTCATCAGCAACGTACATTGACTCTCTCGGGATATTTTCTTCTTTAACGTCATATCCCATATCTTTCAATAAAGTAATAACAGTATCGCGTGTAATGCCAGGCAAGATTGCTGCCGTTCTTGGCGTTGTAGTGACAACACCATCACGGATAACGAAAAGGTTCTCGCCAGCGCCTTCACTCACGTAGCCATTGACGTCTAAAGCAATACCTTCGCCATAACCATGACGACGTGCTTCCATTGAGATCAATTGTGATGACAAGTAATTCCCACCGGCTTTAGCACCAGTCGGCATAGTGTTTGCTGCAAGCCTGTTCCAAGATGAAATACCGGCATCAACGCCATTTTTCAACGCTTCATCACCCAGATAAGCACCCCACTCAAAGGCAGCAATACCCAGCTCACACTCTTGACCGAAAGGTACTTGTAACCCCATACCAATGTCACCGTAAAACCCAATAGGGCGAACATAAGCTGATTGGAGCTTATTGGCATTGATGATATCGATAATACCCTGATCAATTTGTTCAGCCGTGTACGGAATAGTCATACGGTAGATCTTTGCAGAATCGATGAGTCGTTTTGTATGTTCAGCCAAACGGAAAATGCAAGTGCCTCTATCTGGTGTATCGTAAGCACGAATACCTTCAAATACCGAAGATCCATAGTGAATAGCGTGCGTCATAATGTGCGTCGTCGCTTTTTCCCATGGGATGATTTCACCATTAAACCAAATGAGGTCAGCAGGTTTCTTAGCCATAAATATTCCTTAGTTGCCTGCTTAGCATAGAGCGTTAGTGCAGGTAGTTGAATCGTACACGCCTATGATACCTTGATATCAGTCGAAGCGTCAGCGAGTCACACAAATCAATTCAGCAATAGCAGCGTGAAATATCATGAACAGCAAAGAACAAAAGGTCAGTTTTGCTTTCACGCACTAGCTTAAAGAACTCACATAACAGGAATTATAGAAGAGAGAATCGATTCTGCAGCTAAAGCTTTAGATATCAATTTTGAAGGATTTTACATCAATACATTGTCGTCACTATTTAAACAAATATCATAAAAAAAATAGATTTCAAAGAAAAAATTCTTGATATCCACCCTGTTTGTTAGGTTAATGACATTAATTTTGGTGAGAACATGAATAAGAAAGAACCATGGAATTAGCTTACTGGTTGCACTGGATAGACTTATTAGGTGTTGCTGTCTTTGCAGTCTCAGGCACGTTAATGGCTTATCAAAAACGCTTGGATGGTTTCGGTGTTGTGATCTTGGCTTCGGTGACCGCAATTGGTGGCGGAACGTTGCGCGACATTATCCTTAACCTCCCTGTATTTTGGACACAGGATCCCAGCTTTTTGTACGCCATATTGCTCGCGGCATTCTGCACTATCATATGGCTCAGATTCAGACAGCAAGTACCTCTGCAATTCCTGCTTGTTGCAGATGCCATAGGGTTGGCGTTTTTTAATGTTTTAGGTTTGCAAAAGGCACTAGCTTTCGGCGCTACGCCCTTTATCGCGATCGTTATGGGTACAATGAGCGGCGTTTTTGGCGGACTAATTAGAGATGTTATTTGCCGCGAAGTACCGCTTGTGCTGCAGCGTGAGCTATATGCAGTGACCTGCATAGCTGGAGGGATAATCTACTTTATAAGTTTAGTGCTACTGAATGATACAAAGATATCCCTAGCTGTAGCTGTTATTACCACTCTTTCTTTGCGCTTAATTGCCATGAAACGCCATTGGCACTTAACTGTTTTCAAACCGCATTAGCACTTGTTTATCTTTTATATTCAATTTTGCAGTTGGTTGTCTAGAATAAAATTTGAATACGAAATATCAATAGGTCATAGACAAACTGTACGAAACAATTTTGAAAACAGACGCCTGACTCAATAAGCTTAACGACCTGTATGACGCAAAGGGAGTTGCGGTGTCACTTGCTATTGTTCATGCGCGTGCCAGTGTTGGCATTGACGCACCACTTATCAATGTTGAAGTTCATTTAGCCAATGGTCTTCCTGCGTTTTCTATCGTCGGCTTACCAGAGGCTTCTGTTCGAGAAGCCAAAGAACGTGTGCGCAGTGCGCTGATCAATTCGCATTTTGAGTTCCCAGCGAAGCGCATTACGGTCAATTTGGCACCAGCAGACTTGCCTAAAGAAGGTGGTCGTTTTGACCTGGCAATAGCCGCTGGTATTATCGCTGCCAGTGGTGTATTTCCAACAAAATTGCTGAATGATTTTGAACTGATTGGTGAATTGGGTTTATCTGGCGAAATCAGGCCAGTATCCGGCGCTTTGCCCTTCACTTATGCATGTCGAGAATCGAAAAAAATTGCCATAATCCCAGAACGTAACCTTCAAGAAGCATCTCTAATAGAACATGCCACACTTGCACCGGTAAGCCATCTAACCGAGGTTATTCAAACAATTACTGGACAAAAGCAACTTCTACCACAACAGCCAGTGAAACAAGCTTCAGGTGTTAAATATCCAGTAGATTTGCAGGATGTCGTAGGACAAATGGCAGCAAAACGGGCCTTGGAAGTTGCCGCAAGCGGCGGTCACAACATATTGTTTTTCGGTCCACCAGGTACCGGAAAAACCATGCTCGCGCATCGATTAGCAACATTACTGCCAGCGATGAATGATCAAGAGGCATTGGAAACAGCCGCTATTCGCTCAGTATCAGGTCTTAATGTCTCGCCTGAAAACTGGCATCAACGGCCCTACAGACACCCGCATCATACTAGCTCAGCTGTCGCTTTGGTTGGTGGCGGCAGTTGTCAGATCTACTTATTAATGCGAAAAATACAATTAAACATGCGAAAAACCAATG
>CAZVDU010000123.1:0-12318 GCA_964625615.1 uncultured Pseudoalteromonadaceae bacterium
GAACAAGGTGGACTTGCTATGTTAGTTGCTCTGCTCTGTATACTTGCGTACGTTGCTATGCGCTTTGAATGGCGCTTTGCTTTGGGATCGGTCGTTGCGTTGGCGCATGACGTTATTATAACCCTGGGCTTATTCTCTGTACTTAAGATTGAATTCGACTTAACCGTCCTGGCGGCTGTTCTAGCCGTAATAGGTTACTCGCTGAATGACACCATTGTTGTATCAGACCGAATTCGTGAGAACTTCAGGAAGATTCGTAAAGCAGAGCCTGAAGAGATCATCAACGTGTCTCTTACGCAAACGCTTAACCGAACTATCATTACGTCACTAACGACGATATTAGTTCTATTAGCACTGTTCTTTAAAGGTGGTGAGTTGATTCATGGCTTCGCGACAGCATTGTTGTTTGGTGTCTTTATCGGTACCTATTCTTCGATTTATATCGCCAGCTTAGTTGCGTTGCTATTGGGTATCAGTAAAGAAGACTTAATGCCGCCTCAAGTTGAGAAAGAAGGTGCTGATATGGACCCACTACCTTAACGTTCTAAGTCTCTTTTCATAACATAAAGCCAATGCATCGCATTGGCTTTTTTCGTTCTACTCCTTGCTCTTAGCCATCTTAAGTAAATAATTTGTTACTTTTGGGAGGCTTAATAACACTCACTTAGCCTTTAAGTTGTGTGAGCGCTAGCGTTACACTTCTCGCGCTAAACAGGCTTAAATCCACAGTTTTGGAACCAGAAATGAATAAAAGACTAACAAGTAATCCTTTAAATGCCTTCGTCGCAGCATCTTTGCTGATGGTGTCGGGACATTTATATGCAGCAGAAGATGATAAAAAGAGTGAGACAAAAACAATTGCCCAGCTTACAGAAGAAGCAAGGGAGATAGATGGCTTTTTAACCTTATATCAAGATCCTAAGGATGGTTCATTACGTCTGCTTGTGAAAAAAGAGCAATTAGATCAGCCTATTTTATATTTTGCGCATACGGCTAATGGAGCCTTAGACGCAGGCACGTTTAAAGGTGCTTTCAGAGAAACTAAAGTCCTCAATCTGCGTAAGCATTTTAATAAGATTGAGTTTGTCACACAGAATACTCGATACTCTTTTGATGAAGATAATGCAGTTAGTCGCTCATCAGATAGTAATATCAGCCCTTCAGTATTAGCGACAGCAAAAATCATTGCGGAGAATGAGTCGGGAGATAGCTATTTACTTGACGTCGACAAAATCCTTTTAGGGGAAGTGCTACACAAAGTCTCACCAACCCCGCCTCCTGGAGAAGATCCGAAAGCAGCTGCGCAGCGGTTTAAATTAGGTAAACTAAGCAAAGATAAAAACAAAGTTGTCGAGCTTAAAAATTACCCGCAAAACACGGATGTTGTTGTTGAATATGTTTTTGAAAACACCGCGCCGAGTGTTAGAGGTGGTCAGGAGATTACTGATCCGCGTAATGTCAGTGTTAAAATCCAACATAGTTTTATTGCCTTAACCGATAATGGTTTCGAGCCACGTCGAGATGATGCGCGTATTGGTTATTTTGGACAGCAAATTACTGATCTTACTTCGAAATCGGTAACGCCATACAACGATATCATTAACCGTTGGAATCTGGTTAAAAAGAACCCTAATCAAGCTATCTCTGAGCCTGTGAAACCCATTACCTGGTGGATTGAGAATACGACACCGGTTGAATATAGAGATACTATTCGTGATGCCGTACTTGCCTGGAATGGCGCGTTTGAGAAAGCCGGTTTTAAGAATGCAGTTGAAGTGAAAGTGCAGCCTGACAATGCCGATTGGGATGCGGGCGATATTCGCTATAACGTTCTTCGTTGGACATCATCACCTAGACCTCCTTTTGGTGGCTATGGCCCGAGTTTAGCTAACCCATTGACCGGTGAAATTATCGGTGCAGATATTATGCTCGAATATTCTTTCATCACGAATCGCTTGTTTTATGGTGATGTATTCCAAAATGGTTTGAATGCACTGGAAGGAAATGATCGCCATTCAGGTTCTTTCTGTAGCCTAGGGCATGAGTTACACACCAATACATTGTTTGCCACGCAATCATTAGCTGCAAAAGGAGCAACTGCTGAAGAAAAAGAAGAGCTGACAAAACAGTCCCTTTATTTCTTATTACTACATGAAGTAGGGCATACATTGGGCTTAAACCATAATATGAAAGCCAGCCAATTGCATGATCTTGCTGACATTCATAATAAAGATAAAACTGGCGCTAAAGGGCTAATTGGTTCAGTGATGGATTATCCTGCCGTGAATATTGCACCTGAAGGGACAAATCAAGGCGATTACTACACACAAAAACCCGGTCCTTACGATGATTGGGCAATTGAATATGGTTATTCTGTCGCCTTGAGCAATGCAGATGCTGAAGAGGCTCGTTTGAATAAGATACTTGCGCGCTCAACTGAGCCACAGCTTGCTTTTGGTAACGATGCAGATGATATGCGCTCACCCGGTAAAGGTATTGATCCCAGGATCATGATAGGTGATTTAACCGGTGATGCGATTGGATATGCGGAACAACGCTACAGTCTAGCCAAGCAATCACTCGCTAACCTCAAAGAAAAGTTCAGAATCCAAGGCGAATCGCATCAAGAGCTACTTAATGCCTATTTGGTGAGTAGAAATGAGTTTAATGTTGCCTCGCGTGTTGTTTCTCGTTATATCGGTGGCATCTATGTGGATCGTGGTTTTGTCGGTCAAGCAGGAGCGGGTCAACCGTACACACCAGTTCCATATGCCGATCAAAAGCGTGCTATGCAAGTACTAAAAGACAACTTGTTTGCACCAGATGCCTTTGCAGCAAGTGATGATGTTTATGCTTATTTGCAACATCAAAGACGCGGTTTTGGTCACGGCACGAATAACGAAGATCCGAATTTGCATAAGCAATTGTTAGATGTTCAGAAAGACATTCTTAATCACTTGTTGCATAAGAATGTTATGCGTCGAATCTCTGATAGCCGCTTTTACGGCAATGAGTACGACTTAGTTGAGTTTGCTGGAGACTTAACTGACGCTATCTTTAAAGAAGATGCAAAAGGTAGCGTTAACACCAGACGTCAGAATTTACAGATTGAGTATGTAAATAGGCTTGTTGCTATTTCAGGTTTGAAAGCTAAATCAAGCTATGATCATTTATCGCAATCAGCGGCACTCTATCAACTGCAAAATATCAAGCGGTTAATGGCTGGCGGCAAGCGTTCAAACCATGAGACAAAAGCGCATCGTGCTCATGTTTCGCACCTTATAGACGCTGCGTTTTCAATCTAGAGGGTAATTATAATGATGATGCGGCAGGTCATTGTCTGCCGCATTTCACCGCTTTCGCTGATAGGCTGTCATACTCACCCTGAATATTTAAATTCAGGACCAAGGACTTATTGCTCTAAGTCTGGGTATTCACCTCGTTCAACCGTCAATGTATAAGCATCTGGGTAATCTCGCATATCCAGTTGATTTAGAATTTCTATCGTTGGCCCGTTAACTTTAGCTTCTCTAGGCTGGATTACTCCGTCAGGATTGAACGTGTTACCGAACACTATATCTGCTGTATACTGCAAAACGATAGATCGACCTTCTTCGTCTTTGCTTAGTTGGTACCAGTAAGTTTGCTTAAAAATGACTTCTGCTGATATTCCGGTATAGATAAATTCAGATTCCCTACCTGAAGATTCCCATGAACCTATCAAATTATCGAGGGGTTCTGAAAAAAAGTACCGATTATTGCTACGGTCATTAATTGTGCTTACCAGGTTGATTGTTCCGTCAGCGTTAAATGACGGGGCACTGCGAATATTATTAATATTCCATTGTCCATTTGGCCATTGTTCAGCTTGATCGCCGTTAAAGCCAACATTAGCTATAAATAAAGGTACGCCTGCCACGAAGTTATCTATTGTGCTGAAGGTATCAGACACTGGTGCAATTTTGCGCACGAAAGTTTCAACCAATTGTTCTTCATTATAGTGCTTGCCAATAACTAAGGTTTCACCTTTACCTTCTATTAGTGGGCGATATTCATAGCGCTCACTTTCACGACTAAGTGATAGGGCTCCATCGTTTATGGACCACGAAAAATCTTGTTCACCAAACATCGAACTTGCGGTTCCATTAGCTTCTAAGGTGACTATATCTTGCCTAATTCTAGGTAATCTACTCGACACAGTATCAAAGTTATTGTCAAATTCTGAGCTCTTTATTATCGGCTCAAACCCATATTGAATGGGTAACGCCCATGCACCTACAAGTGATTCTTCAGGTGGCTCGAACGATCGTAAATTCGCAGAAAGTATGAAGTTCTCAAAATTGCGTGTAGTTAATAAGGGACGACTAAATTTATTGCTTTGACTAAGTACTAATATCTCTTCAGAGGTTTCATCGACAACCACCTGTGCTCGGGTATTACCTATTGCAATCGGCGTAACAATGAGAGAGTGCCTAGTAATAACTTCTCGCCTAACTGACAATTCGCCCTGTTCAGCAATAGCTCTTGCTAGATCTGCGGCTTCTATGCCCCAGCGAGTTTCGATATCTGAGAAACTGAGAGTCTGAATTCTAGAGCTCTGCATGTTGTCATCAAAGTTTATGTGTATTTGGCCACTCTTTACCAACCACGAAAATTGATCGGCTCGAAATCTGTTTTGGTTTCGAAATAATTCTGTGTCAAGTCTTCCTGTTCCTTCCGCTTGGAAGTTATAAATTTCACCTGCACGTGGGATAAAACCTGTGAAAATATCGCCGTTCACACCTACTAATATGCGGTCCAATACATCATTATTGACAAAGCTTTGTCTAGTCTCTGGATTACTAATCGTACTCTCAATGGCGGTCTGTAAGTCGGTTTCAAAAATGTCAGTACGATTGCCATTTTCGTCTTGAAAGCCTCTAGTACTGAGATAGTCGTTGACGATGCTTGTTAAGGAACGCTGCGTATCAAGAGTAACTCTCAGTATACTCAACGTAGTTTCACCCTCTGGAATAGGGTAGGTCGGATTGTCTACTAGTAAATTGATAAAAGAGGCTAAGTCAATTAACTCTTTGGCATTAATCGTGTCGAGTAGCGCTATAAATTGATCAATCGAGGTTGGTGGCTCACCATTATTTTTCTCATTGAAGAGTAAGCTTCTAGCGGTTGAGGTAGGTGTTATATTGACTGCACTCAGTTGGGTAGAAACTATATCTCGACCATTTTCGATAACGCTCATAATGTCTGATGTATTGCCTAAGTAACTTATTAGCTCAACACTCCCTTGCTTGTTCTCTGCTGTACCCAGTGCATTCAATTGAAGTTGTCCAGACATGCTCGTTAACACAACAGCAAGCTGATAGTTTCCATCATTGTCAGCTTGAGTCGAGAAAGTTTCTTCATTAATTCTTAAAGTGACTGTTGCTTCATCAATGAAGTTGCCAGCTAGAATGCCAGACATGCTAAGTGATTGAGTACTGGTAACTACAACTTCTGCTTCAGCAGTATCTAAGCCGTCAGAAACAACATAAGTAAAGCTGTCGTTACCTGCAAAAAATTCATTTGGAGTGTACGTAATCCCTTGACCATTAATAACAGCTTGACCATTTTTAGGTTCAATCAAAATTTCACTGACGCTAAGCGAGTCGTTGTCCGTGTCTGTATCATTATCTAGCACGGCGACGGTGACGCTTTGATTGTTTGCTGTTACTGCGGAATCGTTGTTAGCAAGAGGTGCAGAGTTTTGAGGCGGTTGAGGTGCAGTTACTGACGTGGTGTCACCGCCGCCCCCGCACCCGGCAATAATAATGATGGGTATAAAGAGTGAGAAGTAACGAGCGGCAGTTTTCATAATCCTTTTCCTTTTTATTATACGAGCAACTCCTGAATAAGTTACGCGAATATGTAATGACACTATTCAACCAAAGGCATTTAATATCAACCCTAGCAATTACTTATAGCATAAGGTGTAAAAAATTTCCTAAGTCTTTTATATCTAATCTTGGTTTTTCTTTATTAGTGAAGAGCAACGTTTGATTCGAACTTTTATAGATAGGTACAGTGGGGCATTCAGTTGCTGGTTGAGCGTATGATTATCTCACATTGTATAAAACAGGCTCTATTTACATTCGCTTTTTTTTAAACAGAAAATAGCCTTGAGATATTGTTATGTCCTATTGCTTTATACCTTAAAGTCGGTGTATCAGGTGATTCGGCTTATGTAAACTTGAGTTATATAGGTGTTGTTATATGTTAAAGTCGATACCATAGACTGTGGCCTCTAAGGACGACTTTAACAATAACTTTAGGCAGGTATATAGCGTATCAAGAGGTATGAGTTTTGACAGCGCCAAGCGCATAGCCATGTACTCGAACAGCAATAAATACTAGCTCTTCAAAACACCAACTAATGAACGAACGACCTTAACACCCCCAGCAACCACACTGCCTGATGTCATGTGATCATTACCACCATTGAAGTCAGTCACAATACCGCCTGATTCTTGTATGAGCAATGTACCCGCCGCCATATCCCAAGGCTTAAGTCCTGCTTCCCAATAGCCATCAAATTTACCTGCTGCCACATAGGCTAAATCTAACGCGGCTGAACCTGTGCGGCGCATATCGCCTGCTTGTGTGAATATGGTGCTAAAAGTGCTTAGTGCTTGCGGGAAGTTATCCTTTTGCTTAAACGGGAAGGCCGTGCATAGAATCGTGCCTTCTAAGCTTTTAGCTTTGCTGGCTCTTATGCGATACCCATTTAACTGTGCGCCATTACCACGTGTTGATGTAAATAAATCGCCTCTGATTGGATCAAAAACAACCGCTTGCTCGATGCGACCTTTGTGCATTAACGCAATGGAAACACAGAAGTGTGGAATGCCTTGAATAAAATTAGTGGTGCCGTCTAGAGGGTCGATAATCCATTTAAAGTCTTCGTCACCTTCGACAACACCGCCTTCTTCGCCGACAAAGCTATGTGTAGGATAAGATTGCTGAATTTTGGAGATGATGGCTTGTTCGGCTTCTTTATCAATGCGGGTAACAAAGTCATTGTCCCCTTTTATTTGTGTTTCAAGACTGTCTTGGCTTTCGAAGCCACGAGTAATTACTGTTCCAGCCGAACGGGCTGCACGAACTGCTATATTGAGCATAGGATGCATAACAAACCACCAATTGTATAAAGAGCGTAATGTGGACTTGCTTACTATTTGAGCAAGTCTTTATTTAGGGCGCGATTCTATCAGAGCGTGCCGGCAAAGCAACCACAATAATAAGGTGATTTTTGCTGATTGCGATTACACAATGGCGCCTGAGCTTGATATAGAGCTGACTCAACCATATATGGTATTATTAGGCATCATGCATGTATTCGGCGATCCTCTTCTGTTTCGCTTTTTTTGTAGAGTGAGTTTTAAAATTTATGCTGGATAATATTCGGATAATTTTGGTCAACACATCGCATACCGGTAACATCGGGGCTGCGGCTAGAGCGATGAAAACCATGGGATTAAGCCAACTGTGGTTGGTTGACCCTGTAAGTTCGCCCGATGGCAAAGCGAGTGCTATGTCAGCAGGAGCGGGTGATATTTTAGCAAATGCAAAAACGGTTGGGACATTGGGCGAAGCCATCGAAGATTGTGGTTTAGTTGTCGGAACAAGCGCCCGTTCAAGAACGTTAGCTTGGCCGATGTTAGATCCAACATCCTGTGCGACCAAGCTTATTCAAGAAGTCAGTAATTATCCTGTGGCATTGGTGTTTGGTCGAGAGAACAGTGGTTTAACGAATGGAGAACTTCAGCAATGTCATTTCCACGTCAATATTGACGCAAATCCTGATTACAGTTCACTCAATCTTGCAGCAGCCGTTCAAGTCTTTAGTTATGAGATCCGTAAAGCATGGCAGAATCTTGATAAACATGCGGATACTGAGAGTGACTATCCGCTAGTAGAAGATTTAGAGCGCTTCTATGGTCACTTAGAAAACACGTTAAAACAGACATCGTTTATTGTGCCTAAACATCCGGGCATGGTGATGACAAAACTTAGACGATTATTTAACCGAGCGCGCCCTGAAACTCAGGAACTGAATATCCTTCGAGGTATTTTGACCGCGATTGATAAAGCGATAAAGAAAACAGATTAGAAACCTTATGTTTGAGAGAATGAAAGAAGACATCAATAGTGTTTTTCATCGTGATCCGGCGGCGAGAAACACGTTTGAAGTCTTAACAAATTACCCAGGACTGCAAGCCATATGGCTACATCGTATTGCTCACAAACTGTGGGTTGCAGATTGGAAGTGGTTTGGACGTGCCATATCAACATTTTCGCGTTGGCTAACCGGTGTTGAGATACACCCAGGTGCAAAACTTGGCCGTCGCTTTTTTATCGACCACGGTATGGGGGTAGTGATTGGTGAAACGGCAGAAATTGGCGATGATGTTACGCTCTATCATGGCGTGACATTAGGCGGGACAAGCTGGAACGCTGGTAAACGTCATCCCACACTGGGCGATAATGTTGTTGTTGGTGCTGGCGCAAAAATATTAGGCCCGATTACCATGCATGAAGGCGTTAAAGTAGGGTCTAACTCTGTTGTGGTAAAAGATGCGCCTAAAGGTTCGACCGTTGTCGGTATTCCTGGTCGCATTATTGCTGCTCAGAAGCCTAAAAACGACAATGATCCAATGAATAAAATTGCTGAAAAGTACGGTTTTGAATCTTATGCGGTATCACCAGACAACCCTGATCCTATTGCTCATGCGATTGGCAAGGTGCTGGAGCATTTGCACTTGATGGATACCAAAGTCGAAGATATGTGTATGGAAATCAATAAAATGGGTGGTGAGGTTTGCACTAAGACGATACCTAGCCTTGATCCTAAAGATTTCGATGATCTCGATTTATCTGAAGAAATTAGGTTAGCTCAAGAAGCCTTCGACCCTGTGATATAGAGTTAATCATGCCTGACAAACCGCAAATACCCATTTATCTTGACTATGCCTCAACAACACCTGTTGATCCGCGTGTTGCCGCTAAGATGACAGATTGCTTAACGCTAGATGGTGTTTTTGGCAATCCTGCTTCTAAATCCCATGGTTTTGGCTGGCAGGCTGAAGAAGAAGTTGATGTTGCGCGTGGTCACATTGCCGCGTTAGTGAATGCTGATCCACGAGAAATTGTTTTTACCTCTGGAGCAACAGAATCAGACAATTTGGCAATAAAAGGCGCTGCTTACTACTATGCCGAAAAAGGTAAGCATATTGTTACCTTGAGTACAGAGCACAAAGCCGTTTTAGATAGTTGTGAACAGCTGGAAAAAGAAGGCTTTGAAGTGACATATCTTGATCCTAAACCTGATGGTTTGTTGGATCTCGATCTGTTAAAGCAAAGCCTGCGAGAAGACACGATATTAGTGTCTGTGATGCATGTAAATAATGAAATTGGTGTCATTCAAGACATTCAGTCCATAGGTGAAGTTTGCCGAGAACGAGGCATATTGTTTCATGTTGATGCTGCGCAAAGTACGGGTAGGGTGGCTATTGATCTAAAGTTACTCCCAGTTGATTTAATGTCTTTCTCTGCACATAAGACCTATGGTCCAAAGGGTATAGGTGCACTTTATGTTAGCCGCCAACCTCGTGTTCACCTAAAAGCACAAATCCATGGTGGCGGTCATGAATGGGGTATGCGCTCAGGTACTATGCCGACGCATCAGATCGTAGGTATGGGAGAAGCCTTCCGTATTGCCAAGGAAGATATGGTCGAGGAGAATAAACGTATTGCTGAGTTAAGAGACAGGTTATGGAACGGTATCAAGGATATTGAAGCGGTTTATGTCAATGGCTCGCCCCAAAGTAAAATTGCCGGTGCACTGAATGTTAGTTTTGGTTATGTCGAAGGTGAAACGTTACTCATGGCGCTTAAAGATTTGGCAATATCTTCCGGTTCAGCATGCACATCAGCCAGCCTGGAACCTTCTTATGTGCTTACAGCGTTAGGGTTAGATAATGAACTTGCGCATAGCTCACTGCGTTTTAGCGTCGGGCGCTTTACGACTGAGCAAGAGATTGATTATGCCGTTAAAACGATTCGCGAGACCTTGACGAAACTCAGAGAAGTATCGCCACTGTGGAAAATGCATAAAGACGTTGTGTGATTGAGTAAGATACTCAACCAATCTGTCATTTAATGGCTGTTAAAAGTGCGCATTAGTCGATTCTGATTTACCTGTCGGTTACAATTGTGCCTTTATTGAGTTCATATCGAACATTATTCACCCCTAAAGAGATCTTCTCAAAAGATCTGTAAAGGAAATGACGACTTAATAGTTTTTTGTTAGTGCTATTTGTGTCGTTGGTCTGCTTAATTTTTTGGAAAGGGAATGCCTAGCATGCTCAAATTTATACGCCACTTGCTGCTTTTGGTTGGCTTTATCAGTTTTAATCTATCTGCTCAGCAGATTATTCGAACAAACACTTCCGTCAATACTGCAAATGAAGAACCGGGCGCTATTAGAGTTTCTGCTGAAGGTTTAGATATTTTAGGCAGTGGTGCACTGTTAACAATTGAGGAACCTCAAGACGCGACAGTCAGTGTTACTTATTCTATTGAGGGAGCTGTAGATTTACCAGCCGCTACTACAGTTTTTATAGAGATTGAGTCTCAAGGTGCTATTTTTGGTAATTTTTCGGGAGCCTTGCCAAGCGACAATATTGCAAATTTGCAATTCTTCACAGTAGTAGAGGATTTTGTAGAGAATAGTTCTAGAATAGTTTTACGTGTTATTGGTGATATTCCAGCGGGTACTAACGGAGGCGTCGATTTGGACTTTATTGACGTTGAGTTATTAAACATCATAAATCCAGAGAATGTTACAATCACCGGTAGAGTCACCGAGATTACTAGGGAGCCTACAGCTCCTTTCGACGTGATCGTTACTATTGTTGATGAAGCTCCTTCTCTTGATATACAAGGCTTTTCTGTTACATCAGGACTTAGTGTTGCTTATCAGATTAATAGGGAACTTGCAGAAAACGATGTTGTTGAATTGACCTTTGAAGGGGCAACGATATCTAATGATAGTGTCCCATTGCTAGAAGATGTTTTCGTTACAAATACAAGTGCATTCTCTTTTTTAAGTTTCAATAATAGTTCAGATGATGAACCGCCGTCTTCCACATTGAGATTTCGTGCATTAGAAGAAGTGATAACTTTTTCATCATCAAACCCCAGAAGAAATTTCAATTTATCAGGGGTGACCTTAGAGCGTGTGGCGTCGTCAAGCGTTGTAACACTCTCCGCAAGAACGTTAATCCCAGGCACAGAAATCTTCTTTAATGAAGTAGGGCCTACAGCTATCCTCGATGTTAGAAGCCAGTTTGCCTTGGGTGACGGTTCAGGGGTAATGAACCGCCGTTTTAATTCGGTGATTGATGTTGATAACTTGAGGCAGCAGTTCATTGAGGCAAGTGACCCAGGTGCCGTCACTAATGGTGGCACTCGAGAGCCAGAAAGTGTTGTTCGCGATGATTTTTTTGTCAGTATTGATTCTGTGCAAACAGACCTTTTAAATACGACTGTTACTAGTGCTCAACTTTCCTTAACGGGCGAAGACTTGAACTTCCTACTAGACGCCAACGGAAATTTAGAGGGTGCTCGTTTTGACGTCACAGGATTAGACGGTGCAACGGTTATTGGCGCAGGCAATGATGCATCGAACTTCGAAGATAATACACTAACAGTTGCGACCGCCAATAATCCAGGTGGTTATGTCGGTATTGCTTTGCTACCAGAAGGTGTGAATGAAGATAGCCTTTCGCAGTTGTCATCTCAACGCTTTTTAGCCGATTTAGAAGTACGTTATGCGTTAGGTGGAACAGCAGGTTCAGTTGACAGAGGTAATATTGATGCAGGCGCTTGGACGCTCAATGGTACGACATTTAATATTCCCTTTATGCCTTATGGCCCAGCGTTTAATCAAGTTATTGCTATCTCAAATGGTGGCAACGTGTCAGGCTCTATTGAGCTGATGGCATTTAGTGATAATGGTGAACAAATAGGCCCCCTTACATTATCTAATGTAGCGACAGCGAATACAGTAACTAATATCTCCGCATCGATAAGAGAAGCACTTGAAGATGAATTAGGCGAAAACTTTGACGCTAATGGTGCTGAGTTTGATATTACACTCATTGTAAATTCGTCATTTGATGACGTGGATATGTCAGCAAATTACCGAGTTAATAATGACAGAGTAGGTGTTATTGTTATTAAAGAATAAAGTTCGTATCGAACATTGTTAATATCCAATGA
>CAZVDU010000124.1:0-1056 GCA_964625615.1 uncultured Pseudoalteromonadaceae bacterium
CACCTTGTCTCCATAGTTCAACGTCTTTAGATTTATGACGAGCAACTTTAGTAAAACCCATTGTTGCGAATACAGTCTCAAGAATACCCTTCTCTGGCGCAGTAAACTCAACAAACTCAAAACCATCTAATCCCATTGGATTTTCATACAAGTCAGCCACGTCAGCTCTCCTCAAAGTTGTTGGATGTTTCCTCTTTGGATAAATAAAAACATCAATTAAAATGGTTACATATGTAACTAGTTGCGCTATTATAAACCAACTAGTTACACTTGTAACTATAATTAAGTGCATTTATTACGATAAAAATATACGTGTAGCTCCTAAAGGAACCTCACCATAGAGATAACTGAAACACATAGGAAGACAATGCAATTACCTGAGAAAAAGGCGCGATTAAACCTCAATAGGTTCCTGCCCTATCGATTGACAACCTTGTCGAATAAGATGTCGCATGAATTAACTGAGCTATACAGTTCTAGGTTCGGTTTATCTATCCAAGAATGGCAGATATTGATGGTATTGGGTGAACATGAAGAATTACTCGCCGTCGAGATTTGTTCACTCACGGCTATGTATAAAGTTGCCGTATCTCGTGCCGTAAAGAAGTTGTTGTCTAAAAACCTCTTACTTAAAAATCAAAGTGAGGAAGATAACAGACGTTTTACATTATCTTTGTCTAACGATGGTAAGGCTCTATATGCCAAAGTCGGTCCTATTGCTGTTAATTATGAAGCTGAAATTATCGCCAGTTTATCAGCCAAAGAAATCGAAGAAATGGATCAGTTATTCACTAAATTAGACGGTATTCTGGAAGGTATTGAGTTGGGGTAAACGAGGCTACAAAAGGCCTCGTATTCCGGGTATATTACTGAACTAGTTTTAAGGCTGCCAGTTCACATTCACTGTACCAACACCGTTAATTGGCGTGGTAAAAACATGATTTGCACCACCTTCGAATATAACGTTTGAGCCATTCTTTTTGATAAACTTAAACTCAATTGTTTCGCCTGCTGGCACGCTCACATCAAAGTACCAAGTCGGGTAACTCGTAATAA
>CAZVDU010000124.1:1066-12288 GCA_964625615.1 uncultured Pseudoalteromonadaceae bacterium
ATTCTGGAAGGTATTGAGTTGGGGTAAGCTAGCTCTCCTATAAAGAGCCAGCTTATTATAGTGGTTGTTCTAACTTCTATCGCCTGATTGTCATGTCAACTTGGATGTTGCCAGTATTATTAATAGAGATATTGCTTATCTGACGAATATCGCTGATACCTTCAATGACTTTACTTACTGTACCAAATTCACCAAACTCATTGAGTAATATATACCCTATTTGAGTTTTGCTATTAACGATAATCAAATCCTCAAGTCCGTCACTATTAATATCAACTTTCTGTGATTGATCGCCAATTCGACTTACAAAAGGATCAATGTGCCCAAACAAATCGTCAGCGTTTATCAGTTGCTCACTCGCACCTTCAAATGAGTTGATAGCAGACGTGGGCTCCATTAAATTAATAAACGCGGTCCTTGTAACATTGCCTCCCGGTCCAAAACAGGTGATGGAAATAAAAGTATCTTGATTGATGAAAACAAACCTAGAGCCTGTTGGTTCTAAGCTCCCCAAGAAACTGCTGAAGCAACTTGTTGTGTTGATCGAGCTCCAGATAATAAACACTGATCTTGGTTCAGAAATAAAAAGTGGTGCTGATATCGTCATCTGCGGGGGCGGTTGCACGACAGATAATGTCGCTGTTCTCGTTAAAGAACTTCCATTTGCGTCAGTGCATCTAACGGTAACGGATATATCGCCGACAGTTTGTGAACTGAGGGCCCTTGAGCCTGATGTGCCGCTGATAGATAAAGGCCCAGCTGTATCTGTGCAGTTTGAAAATCCATTTGAGCTCCACCTAAAAGTAGACGATTGATTTACGTTTACCGTAGACGGTGAAAATGAAACGCTCAGGCCAGGCCTTCTAATTAACACAGTAGCTTCAACAATACCGCTTAAATTGAAACCACAAAACAATGTAGCAGTAATGTTGTCAGTCGGTGTCAGGGTTATTGTACCATTGGTACCCAATATTTGATTGGCAAGTTCTGGCACACCTAGGATCCTACAAGAGGAAACCGAGGGATCATTCGCGGCCCATCCTAACGTTGTTGATTCTCCAGGGGAGATAACAGAGGGGGAAAATCCAAAAAAAGCTAAAGGTTCACCGCCAAACTGCGCATGAGAATGAGATGAAAAGAAAGTACTACATATAAAAATTAGGGCGACCAGTGAGTGGGATATAATCCGTGGTTGTAACATGATGCATCTCCTGAATATATAATTAATCAAGCCTGCCTTGATGTTTGGTTATTCAAGAAGGCTTACAGTGATGGTTAATTTTATAACCATCACTAATCAGTTTAGACTAAAATAATTACCGGATAATATAATTTTGTTCCTACCCTCTGTATTTTTATGCTTTTATTTAACCCTTTAAGTTTACGCATATACTCAACTAAATTGATAACTAAGCAATGCCTCTTCGAACTGTACACCTCCTGATAAGATTATGATTTGGGTCTGTTAGTTGGATCATCTTGCACAAATCCCAGATTAATGGTGAACTTTAAATACTCGCTGACTTACAATCAAAGACATCGAGGAAATGGATCAGTTACTCGCTAAACTAGACGGTATTCTGGAAGGTATTGAGTTGGGTAAACGAGGCCATAGAAGGCCTCGTAGTTTGGGTCTATTCTTGAACTAGCTTTAAGGCTGCCAGTTCACATTCACTGTACCAACACCATTAATTGGCGTGGTAAAGACATGATTTGCACCACCTTCGAATATGACGTTTGAGCCATTCTTTTTAATAAACTTAAACTCGATTGTCTCACCTGCTGGCACGCTCACATCAAAGTACCAAGTCGGGTAGCTCGTAATAATGTTATTGAACATAGCACCAATGGCTTGATTTGGATCCCAGTTGCCAATCTCGTGTTGATTACCGACTAAAAAGACATTTTCGCCAAAGTTAGTAAAGGCATTGTTGACAATAAAACGCACTGAAACCTGCCCCCCTGTGAGTACTTCAAAATCATCATAAACATTACTGCTAACCCCATTCCTGTTAACTGTTATGTCGTAGCTGCCTGGCGTCGTATTGGGTATATTGACCTTAATTTGACTGTCTTCCCAAGATACAACATTCGCTGCTTGCGCACCAAAATTAACTTGCCCTGGAACGGTACCAAAACCTCTACCGTCGATAGTGACAACTTCACCGGTTTTGCCGACCATGGGACCAATATGTCCAATGTTGGGAGATGCATTACTGCCAACGTGATGCCATACGCCAGCTTCTCCTGGTGCTAAAAAAATAGGTGTTACAGCACCGTTCGACACATTGATGCTCTCACCATTAAGTCTATTATCAAGAACATCAGCATAGTTGCCGTTGGGCAGCGAGCTGGCTAAGCCGGTGAGGTTATACCCAGCTGTTGTACTACGATTGATAGCCACTAGAGCAACGCTATCACCAAATTTACGTTCATAAACATAAACTGAATCATTGAGCCAACGCTCTTGCGTAGTGCCATAAGCAAACGCTGGGTTCTGTTTACGCAGTGGTGCTAAGTTCTTAATAAGATTGTAAACGGTCGATGTACGATCAAATGAAGGCATCCTTGCTCGATTATTCGGATCACCATTCCCTGTCACATAATGCTCGGTGCCATAGTAGATACCTGGTACGCCACGCGATGTTAGTGTAAATACCACAGCCTGTTCAAGCGCTCTGCGATTAGCACCTGTCTGATGAAAGCGATCCATATCGTGGTTGTCGATAAAGGTGACTTGATCGACTACTTCTTGATATGCGTTGTTAGTGCTCACTATCATACTATGCAAACTGTTCATATCCGCTGTGTTATCACGAAAGACTTGTCTGGTTCTTTGTGCAAACTCAAAATCCAATAGGCTCATACCGCTTTCATTGGCAAAAGCGTGATTAGCAGGATCAACTTCGTTCACACCTAGGAACCATTCACCAAATGTAAACACTGGACGATGATCGTAAATTTCCGTCATCCATTTCTTTTGCCACCCTATCGGCATGTGTTTAACAGCATCAGCTCTGATGCCATCAATTCCCCTGTCTAACCATACTTCAATCGCTTCTTGCATGGTGCTATCAACGATAGGGTTTTGATGATTAAAATCAGCCAGGTCGAATAGATTTCGATAGGTGCCATCTTCAATAGTCGAAAAATCAGTCCCGCCGTTGTGGTGGAAAAAATCACCGATATCATTGGTGTATGCTCCCAAAAACACGCCATCGTCCGACCAAGAACCGTTTTCCGCAAAGCTAGGAACATCTTCATTCGCCGGCGAGGTGTGGTTAGGTGCAAAATCTATAATAACCTTGATGCCTTTAGCATGTGCAGCCTGGATAAGTCGGTCAAAATCAGAGAATGAACCAAAGTAAGGGTTGGTTCGCTTAAAGTCTCTCGCCCAATATCCATGATAAGACGTTGAACCCGCCGCATCATCCAACACTGCATTCATATTCTCGACAGGAGGAGAGATCCACAGTGCAGTAATACCCATATCGCTAAAATAGTTGTCGTTTATCCTATCGATGATCCCTTGCCAATCTCCTCCACAATACTTCCTTAAGTTATTGCAACTGCCATCGAATAAATTCCCTGCTGGATTGTTGGAAGGATTGCCGTCGTTAAACCTATCGGTCACGATCTGATAAATCACATCGGTAGAAAAGTTAACGACATTGGTTGATGCCGTGTCTGACGCTTGAACGAATGCTGACATCGAAAAAGCGACGCCAAGCAAGGTGTTATGAACAGCTCTTTTTAAAGCAAACATTTACTCATCCTCTTATTAGGTTGGAATTACATGTTGTTCACAAACCTTATGTCGGTTAATTTTTTTCTACAAACAAGTACATACGTATTCATACGTCTTAGTTCTGACTAATTATAAAAACACAAAAACTTATACTTTCTTGTTATTAAAAATTCGAGTTTGGCGGCTAGTTTAGATGGTCACAGATAGGCTTCGGACATAGATATAGGGCTGACTAGAATTAGGCAGTTTGATACTCCCACCTAGTATCATCGAGCTTAACAAAGCCAATTTTTTGAAGGTACTCTTCATGGATGGCTGTATCAGCTTTAGCCCAGACTTTATCGAATTTAAACTTGTTGGTGATTTCCTGCCCTTCACCTAACGCGAAATGTCCGAGTTTACAATCACGGTAAGTCTCTATAACGAAATCAAAATCCACTGTCAGCATATTTTCATCGACATAACCAGAAACAATGCCGACGACCTCCGTTTGTTTGGTTAATACAAAATATCGGCGTGCTTTATTTTTGTAGTCCTTAAAGAAATTAGGGAAAATAGAGTCGATATCTCTCTTATGAAAGTCAATAAAAAAATCTAAATAGTCGGACGGCGTTTTCATTGGAATAACAGAAAACTCCATCTGTGTATGCTTAAGAATTTTGTAGATAAAAAACACATTGGTGAGTGCGATAAACCCATTAAGTATCGCTACCGGATAAGCATTGATTAGTATCCCATAAAGACAAAATGAGCTAGCACCAAGCAAATTAAACCAACGTAGTTTTATCATTGAGCTACGTGTTAATGAAAAGGCAATGACTGCTGATGCGCAATATCCAAAAATCTCAACGGCTGACATGTTTTCCTCAAGTATTATTAATTTAGACTAACCTGTTCGTCTGTGGTCAACGTTCGAGTTAAAACGTAACGCACAATAAAATAAAGCAATAAGCCAACAGGCCCAAAAATAAGCGTCATGACTAAGCAGGGGGTAATCCAGAGGTGTTTAATTCCTCTCCTTTGTGCATCCCTAACCTGCCAAGCTCCAATAAAAAGATCAAAAGCTAAGTAATGCACCCATCCAGCCAATACCAAATAAGGCTGTTGAAACAACACCATAACACCTTCTATTGAGTTGAAGTTTCCGCCTTCAGGAAAACCTGCATTACTGATAAAAGCATAGATATAACAAAGAGCAATCAATGAAGGAATCCATGCATGAAAGATCAACTTACGCGTCCACTGCCAGTGAGGAGCAACAATGAGCATTAGCCATGCAGGCAAAACTGCCCTGTTAACGACTGTAAAAAGAACCTCAGGTTCCACGATTTCCTCTCTATTCAACCAAGCTGAATCGATATTGTATACATCAATCATTCCTTTTTCTCTTCACTCTCATCATTTTGAACTTCTAATTAGATTAAAAACTAATTAGCCTTGACACTAATTAGATAACATTCTAAATTGATAGCATGAAAATCGGAAAAATCATTCAAGCATTAAATCACCCTATCCGGCGAGATATTGTTGAGCGTTTAAAAGAAGCGCCAATGACAGCCGGGGAGTTGGCCGAACTATACAAAGTATCAAAACCGACCATGTCGACGCATTTCGCTGCATTGAAGGATGCTGATCTTGTGGCGAAAGAACGCGATAAGAACAGCATAATCTATCACCTCAATACAACTGTCGCCGAAGAGGCTTTAATCGCTTTGACAGGGTTACTCGAAAATGTGAAAGAGGTTAGTCCCATAAAACGTGTTGGGATGGTTGATGAGTTAGAACCTAAACCATGAGAAAAACTATCGTTGTCGCGGCTGCAATAGTGTTTATAACCTTTCTGAGCGGTATGCTCTTTAATCTATTCGGCCTAAATCACTGGGTAAGCTGTAATGGGCAAGATGGCGGGATCCACCCGTTAACATTTGCATTAATAAGTGGCTTTCTGTTGACCTACGTCATTTGGTCAAACAGGAACCGATCGACGCCTGATAACAAGGCATCGATGTTAGCATTATCAACCTTCTTATTTGCTCCAGTTTTAGGCTTTACGCTACAGATAGGCATCCCTCTTTATAAACATGATTTTATAGCTGGCAGTGATATTGGCATTACCCTATACGTTACGACGTTGTCCTTTTTACTGTGTGCTGGCAACTACGCGACAACAACCCGACAAAATAATTTAGGCGGTATCTGCAACCGTTGGACACTCAGTAATCGCGCTATCTGGACGAGGACGCAACGCTTTTATGGACGACTCACTTTCTTTGGTGGATTAACCACTATCCCTCTTATTTTCTTGCATGAACTCAGTGTAGCAACATTCGCACTATTCGTTGTTTTTATCGTGTCGTCGTTAACAGCAAGGCTCTATTCCTATTGTTTGTCACAGAGCACACAACTCATCGCTTAGACTCTATTAATGCCCACTCACTTTCAGCATACCTATGAGGAAGACATATGATTACATCAACCAATAAGCCACCCATTGCCTATGCTAAGGTATTTTTCTGCGTTTGCTTTCTCATACTTCAAGCGTGTTCAGGTCAGTTCGGGAGTGGTGCTGCCAATGATCCACTTATGACGGACTTCGCCGTTGCATCCAAGTACCCTAGCGTTGAACGTATGCTAACAGTGAGTGTGCCCGCAAACTACAATCAGCGCTCTGAACAGCGCTATCCTGTGCTTTTTCATATTGCAGATGACGCTGACCATATCGAACAAATTCGATCGGTCGTAACTGAATTGAGTGGTAAGAATCAAATACCCGAGATGATTGTTGTGTCTCTGCATCACTACGGGGAGGATGGCGATATATACCCACTTGAGGATAGCTCTGATAATAACGAAGAGCGTCGGCCTGAACAGTTTCTATCCTATATCGAGCAGGAGGTAATGCCACTTATTGAAACGAAGTATCGTGTTTCGGCTGATCGTATCGCAACCGGTTGGTCACGTTTCGGGATTTTACCCACTTTCGCCTTGGGTCATAAACCTGCTTTATTCAGTGGTATTATTGTGCGCAGCAGTGCAGGAGTTGGCGGTTATGATTCGATGTTATCTGACAATATAAAAAATATGCTCACGATAAACCCCGATACCTCTGCTATTTTCCACTTTTCGATCGGTGATGATGAAACCCAACGCACTGAGCCATTCAATCACTTAAAAGGCGTAATAGAACAATCAGCACCTACTTCAATGCATTGGCAAGCAGAAGTCATAGAAGACGCTGGTCATTCTGATACGTTTGCGAAAGGACTGGCACGTGGCTTGATATTTTATTTTTCAAAAAAATAATTGCCTATGCTCAAGATCATAGAGCTTAATAATCAGACTGGGCTCAAGGTAACCCTCAGCAAGCCATGTGCCCGTTAATAAATGTTAGCCTCACTTTTTAAAGCGCTCTGCGTATTCACTTTTGGCTAATATATTTCCTGGATCATTCACATGTAGTAAGTCTTTTATTGCCTGTTGTTTGTCCTTAGCTTGCTCGTAATAAGCTTTTGCTATCTCTGCACCGATGAAGTAACCCAGATCAGCATGCCAACTATCATCATACTCTGTACTGTTGTTGCCAATCCAATCACTCGAATCATTACCATTCATCTCTTCTTTAAACCGATTCCAGATACGCTCTTCGTTTGCATATCCCCAAATAAAATAAGGTGGTAATGGTGCATTAGGCAAGGCTTTCAACGTCAGAAAATCTGCACTTCCTTCTTGGATAGCAGATCGCAAAGTAGTGACTTCACCTGTATAGGATTGTAGTGAGTGGATATGCTCATGAATAACAACATAAGGCAGGCGCTCAAGGCTGCTCGATTTTAGTATCTTCTGAAAGCCAGGTGAAATGCCGTCAAGAGGAACACCTTCCGTCCACGACCAGACATCAAGGCCAATGAGCATACCACTAGGCCCAGCTGTGCCACCAGAATTCAAGCGGCCAATAACAAAACTGACATCCGGAAAATAAGCATCTGGATACAGCATCTTTAATGCGTCAAACCCGTCCCTTATTTGTGGCTCATATGCAGCGGCTTTTAATGTTTGTTGACGAATACCTTCATAAAAACCTGGGGACTCCTCAATTTTCTTGACGAGGCGCTCCATAGACTGAGTTTTAATCCAATGATACTCAACCAACCCAGCACTGCCGTTTGCTAGATAATGTTGTCGAAATATGGCTGCTTTTTCGCTGGCACTTCGCTTTTGCTTGGCTAAATCATAGGCTAGCCAAAAACGCGGGACATCATCAAAAACAAGCTTCGCTGCTTCAGGGGCAAGCCGTTCGTGCTGATATTGCTTGTCTGAGTTCCTTATGAGGTTGAGGGCTGATTTGAATTCTGTACTTTTCGGCAACTTATTGAAGTCTGCATTGTTTTCGATAAAACCTGCTGATCGATACCCCCGATTTGCTGCATGACCAATATGCCTGTCTAATGCATCTAGGCTACCGGACTTCGCATATGCTTGTATCGTATATGAATCCATCCATTGCCCCAGCTCACCGGGAATACTGCCGCTTAACTCACTGGCTTGAGCATAGTATTTTGCCGCCAACGGCCAGTTATCATTGTTTGAAGCAGTTTGTCCAAGCTCGACGAATTGGCGCATAGCTGCATAGTCTGCGAGCCAACTAATATCTCGCTCAGTAGCAGCTACACATGACACACTTAAAGCAAGCAAATAACATAGTGTTCGCAAGAGTTTTTTCTGTTCACTCATGATCGATCCTCGACTAAGCACATAATTGTGATTCTCACGCAGTAGCAAGTTCAGGCAATATAACTTAGACGAGCATCACATCATAAAGGTTTAAAAATCAATAACAAAAGGTGAATAACCAATACCATCAGGTCCGTCACCTGTCGGTAATTCAAAGAGTATTTCACCAGAAGGAACGTCAATAGCAATCACTTTATCTTGTTCATATAAAGATAAAAACGCGGTCTTATCATCAGGATGAAAAATCACACCTTTAGGGCCGTCTCCCTGCTTGAGCTGAATGGCATTAATGCGCTTTTTTGTCTGCGCATTGTAGATATCAAGCTTGTGACGACGCAAGTCAGGGACCAATGCATAATTCTCTGTTCGATTAAGTAATACACGATAAGGCCAAGTATAATCATTCCACTGCTTTATCAATTTGTTTGAGGCTATATCGTATACAGACACAAGCCCATCTCTATTACTCCCTACCCACAACTCCGTATTGGCTTGATTAACCGTAATGGCTTCTGGCGTTCCTTCCATCTGCATTAATTTGAGTAATTTCGCTGACTCGACATCTAGTTGCGATACCGTGTTGTCACGCATATTCGTGGTATAAACCACACTAGAATCTGCTGGCAAGGCAACCATGTGCGATCCCTTTTGTGTGGTCTTTATGCTGGAAACAATATCGCCTGTATGGATATTGGCAATCACGACATTGTCAGAACCCTCTGACGAAATGGCGACCTGTGTTTGATCTTTTAAAAACAAAATACCATGTGGGTTTGGATACGATTTAAGGTCAATAGTGCGAACGACTTCCCCTTTAACAACATCAAACACCGTCAAGCTATTGCCGCCGACATAATTCGTGCTTACAGCCCATTTGCCATCCTTGGTCATTGCCAACTCATGTGGTCCTTTCCCTGTAGGTAATGTTTTAACAACACGTTTGCTGGTTAGATCGATAAAGCTAACCGTATCGGCTCGTTTATTCACAACCACCAGCGTTCCGTTGAACGGACCATCACTCATTGCCTGAGAGATAGGAAGAGAAAACAGAACGATGAGTAGCGATGTGTGCTTGAACAATGAATGCAACATGGTGTTGACTCCGGAAATTTAAATACAGTAAAAGGCTAGCGACTTAATGACTTCACACCAAGCAATACAAGGTGAGTTACATCAAATGTAAGATAACAGGCGGATACAGGTGCCTAGCAAAAGGTTTATAGTCTATGGTTAACATCGAGATGAATAACACTAAGGAACAATCAATGAAAAGAACAGGCTCCTATTTAGCTATTGCTGTTGCATTTGCCCTACAAGCCGCTCCCGCGGTGAGCGCCGAGCATGATTCTAATTGGTATCAACAGGCCGCTATCTCTCCAAATGGTGAACACATTTTATTTGCGGCAAAAGGTGATATCTACAAAGTTGATGTAAAAGGCGGCAATGCAACACCACTAACATTAAATTCAGCTTGGGATGGCACACCTGTCTGGTCAAAAGATGGTAAAACCATTGCTTTTAGCAGTGACAGGAATGGCAGTTTGGACGTCTATACCATGCCGGCAACCGGAGGCGCACCGACTCGATTGACCTATCATGATGCGAATGACACCCCGACAGATTTTAGTGCCGATGGTAAGTCTGTAATCTTCAGTTCAGGCCGCATGAACTCAGCGCTATCTTCAGGCTTTCCAACAGGCAGAATGCCGCAACTCTATGAAGTAAATTTAACTGGCGGTACACCCAAGCAGTTAATGACGACGCCAGCTCTAGAAGCACGCTACAACAGGAATGGCAGAAAGCTCGCCTATATGGACAATAAAGCCTACGAGAACGTATGGCGTAAGCACGATACATCTGCTTTCGCACGTGACATCTGGGTTGTTGATACGCGTTCCAATAAGCACACACAATTAACCAGTTTCAAAGGTGGCGACAGTACACCTGTATGGTCAAAAGATGGTAAGCACCTTTACTATCTAAGCGAGCAAGAATCCAATAGCTTCAATATATGGAAAATGCCGGCCAAAGGCGGTAAAGCAGAGCGTGTTACTGATCATAATACACACCCCGTCCGTTCACTCAGTATGAGTGAAGATGGCACTCTCAGTTATACCTGGCATGGAAACCTCTTCACCATAAAAGATGGTGGCAGACCTAAGCAGCTAGATGTCACTCTAAATTCAGATAACCAAGGTGTCGCTATAACTCCTGCCAACGTGGCGAATAAAGCAACTGAGTTCAGCGTTTCCCCAAGTGGCAAAGAGATCGCATTTGTCTCACGCGGTGAAATCTTTGTTACGTCAACGGAGTTTGGCACAACAGTAAGAGTCACCAATACACCAACGCAAGAGCGAAGTTTGTCCTGGTCTGAAGACGGCCGTTCTCTTATTTATGCTGCTGAGCGCAATGACAATTGGGGGCTTTATCAGTCAACCATAACTGACGAGAATGAGCTCTATTTCTTCGGTGCGACAAAGATTGAAGAAACTCCCTTGCTCAAAGGCAACAAAGATGCTTTTCAGCCAATCGTTTCCCCAGATGGTAAGAAAATAGCATTCTTACATCAACGCGATGAAATACGCGTCTTGGATATCAAATCTGGCGACGTCAATACCGCACTTGATGCAAAGTATAATTATAGCTATGCCGATGGTGATATGAGTTTTGATTGGTCGCCTGACAGTAAGTGGATAGCAGCATCTTACATACCCGGCAGCCGCGTTTTCATTTCCAGTATTGC
>CAZVDU010000125.1:0-12268 GCA_964625615.1 uncultured Pseudoalteromonadaceae bacterium
CACAGGTGATGTCGACAAACAAAACGACACCTCTCGCACAACAAGATCACATTCAGTCACAACACTAAGAGCACTGCATAACCAACTAGGTAATCAAGGATTTAGACAATGGTTACAGCAACAACAGGTTGACGCATCAACAAGATTAGGCTCCGATATGGAAGAAGAGCAAACTGTTAACGCTGTCGAGACTGACAAAGCAGCTCAACAACAAGAAGTACCTAAAGAAGCAGAATCAATTAATAAGGAAACCACAAAGAACCTTGATGTACAGCGGCAAGGCATGCCAAAAGAGCAGGATAAAAAAGAGGCATTAAAGTCTCCTAAGTCGACTAAAAAAGAACCATCAGTTAATGACATGCAGCCTCCCCCGTTAACGGCTAAAAAAGAGGCTCATTCCAGCTCTGACTTTCTTCCTTTGCTCAATGCTTTTTCCAATACGCTGCCGACGCCAAGTGCAAAATTGTGGCAACGATTGGAGCAAGATTACTTATCGCGTACGACCAAACAACAAACTCGGATAGTGCGTGCATTAGTTAAACAGGTGCAGCGCCTGCCAGCACCGCAAAAAACGTTGTTTTTTGAAGGAATCGAGCACGTATCGCACTGGCATGTAGTGCAAGCAGTACTCAACAAAGTCGCACCACAGACAGCCGTAGATACGATACCAGAGCCACCGCAACCTGCGCCACCAGACGAGGATTGAGAGTCATGCCCGAACCTGCTACCGCTTCAGCAAGCCGTGAGACATCCACCAGCTCTGCACCACAACAGAACAACACAACTACCGACCAAAGCGGTGCGTCAGGTTCTGGCGTATCAAATTCTGCGTTTGCCCGTGCACTTGAAGATGGCGGTTATTTCCTGGATATCGGTCCCGGCCTGACTATTTCGCCAGACTTGTTAAGCGCCAGAGTCGACTTGTCACAAATGCGACAAGTACTACCGGGAGTCCAGTTAAAGCAATTAAGATATAACCGCCGTAATAAAACCGCCACCATCATTGGCGACTTAAACATCCCTCACCTTCGTACACGCAATAGAGATTTACGGATAACAGTAAACGGGGAAGGCGAAACCACCTTAAACGCAACCTTAATAAGTGATTTGCCCATATTCAAAAACAAGCGGCTGCAGGTCAGTTTGGATGAGCAACATAACTTATCAGCTACGTTAACCATTGAACCTACTGACTTAACACCTAGGCGAGGCGCTGGAGATCTCAGCGTTACCGGTGGCGGTAGCTTTACCTTAGCCAATGGTAAATTAAGTGGCAATGTCGAGGCAGATTTGACCTATGACAAGTTAGGTAGTGGTCATGTAAGTTTCAACTTCAGCCCCGAAGGAAGGGCTTCAGGAGATGGTAATTTTGATTTTGACACTGAGTTTCTGCAAGGCGCCAGCGCAGCCCTCGAAATTGATGAAGACGCTAACTTAAAAGCACAGGTAGATATTCCGGTCAGCGATATCGACACACCTATTAGTGGTCTGTCTGTCACGCAAGGCACTATTACCTTCACCATTGACAATAGCAAGCCAGGTGGCAGCATTAATGACTTAACATTGAATTATAATGGTTTAGGTGAAGCCGTCCTTAATGCTCGTATTCGTAACGGCAAATTCAGTGGTAATGGGCGTTTTAATGTCACCTTAGCTGAGTTGACCAATGTCAATGGCCGTTTGAATTTTCAACGCGGTGTTTTGACCGGCGATGTCACTATTCGCTCAACGCACTTCCCAAGCGCATTGAGAGTAGAAAGCGGCAGCATAACAGCCAGCTTGCGCGAATCCGGTGATATCGATTTTAGCGGAGAAGCGACCATTAATCTCGGCCCCGCGGGTACCGGTCAACTCAGCGCAAGCAAAGAGAACGATTTAATCAAAATCGGCGCTACCATTACGCTTGAAAATATTCCGGGCTTACAAAGTGGCGAGTTTAGCGTTGAATTCACCAATCAAGGCGGCATTGAAGGTGAAGGAGAGATAGCCACCGACGACTCATTAATTCCCGGGTTAACCGGCCGGGTGATGGTCAGCTATAGAGAAAACTTATGGTCAGGTGAAACCGAAATTACCTACACCAAGGATGATCCTGCCGTGAATGGCAGCGTTACGGTCGGCATTCGACAAACCGAAGAAGGCGTGTTGGTATTTTATGGCAGCGGTGAACTGACGGCTCAAATCATTCCTGGTGTTGAAGGTAATGCGACGGTTGTTATTGATGAAGAAGGTAAAGTTGTTCTCACTTTCGCTTTTACCCAAACCGAACCTTACGAGCTATTCCCTGAAAAGCGCCAAGAAAAAGAATTCGTCAATATCCGCCAAAATATTCCATTGTGGGCCGGGATCGTTGTTGCCGTCATTCGCATTCGTGCTGGTGCAAGAGCAGGCGTGGGGCCAGGACAAATCCGTAATTCTCGTATCGAAGGAGAATGGGAAGTCACTGGCGACCAACCACCTGATTTATCCGTTAGTACCGAGTTTTTTATGCCAGCCTTTGTTGAAGGTTATGTTGGTTTTGGTGCAGGTATCGGGGTGGATGTGGTGTTGGGTTCACTCACAGGTGGCATCGAAGCCATGGCCACAGCCGGCCTATATGGCGCAATATCAGTCGTCCCCGAATTGTCTTATGAAAATGGCGATTGGATGTTTGATGGCACAGCTACATTGGCCGCCGGTGCCCGACTAAAACTGAGCTTAAATGCGTGGGCAGAAGTCGAAGCGTTATGGAAAACAGTATGGGAGAGAACCTGGGAGTTAGCATCACATACCATGAGCATCGGCCCCGATTTGACACTAACGGCTGGTGTATCGATGAACTTGAGTAACCCTAGTGTACCTGAAATCACCTATGGCGCCTCTGATGTAGATCATGCTGGTTTAATCGACTCTGCCATGCCCAAAGATGGGCCGCCCAGCGCTGGAACTCGCGAAGCGATTGAAAACCGTGCACAGTGGCAAGGCAAAACTCGTGAAGCAGGGCAAGGCGCCGACAGTGTGCCTCCCGAATTGGCCGGACAAGCTAACCAAGCTGAGACAGCACCGGCTGCTCCAGCTCGACCTGCACCACGCGCTAGACCGACAGGAGAACAAGCGGAGCAAGATCCAGCATCGAATAACCAACAAAGCGGTGGCAGGCCAGGCACAAATACAGCTCCTCGACCCTCGCGACCACGAAATAGAAATGAACGAGGAACTAATCGTCAATCTGGTTCGAACAGAAGCGCAAGCGAGAATGCCAGTAGGCCTAACAATAGCACCACCAACAATCAAAGAACGCAGAATCAACGTCCAAACACCAATCAAAGCGCCCAGAATAGTGCACCAAGGCAAGGTGCCGTTTCCGACAATCAAGTGCTAGGCAGGGATCAGCCTCGTTACCCCAGATCTATCTCTTTGGATACTTTAAGTGAGCCACCAGCCACTATGCCCAGGACCGCAGCACAACAACGCGAGGATTTAAACGCTGCTTCTAAAGTATTAGATTTAGCAACAGCAAAAAGTGAAGACTCAGAACAACTGGCTGGATACTTTGAGCGTATTCGCCGACGCTTCCAGCTAACACGCATTGGCTATGTAGAAGAAGGCGATGACACCGTCGTTGAAATATTGATCAACCCTAGCCTTAAGAAACATCGCAAGTCGATCAAAATGAAAGGAAGAGGGCTTAGTGGCGTTAAAACGCAGGTCACCTATCGTACCGGCAAGATCCCTGGCTCTTCAGATACTGTTGGCCACAAAATGGAAGCGAAATACCTAGGCCCTGATCACCCTAAAGGCAGCGGACCAAAAGGCCAGGCAGATTTAATGGGGAGGTTAAGATCTAAAGGGAGATCAAGAAAGAAATTTGTTAGAGGCCACTTACTGAATGATAATGTGGGCGGACCTGGTGACGACAAAAACCTCTTTCCGATTACCGCTAAAGCCAATAATGACCATGAGCGTTTAGTTGAGAATAAGATAAAAACCTGGGTCAATCAGGGTTATTGGATGACCTACACAGTGGCGGTCAAATATGAAGATTCTCGGTTAGTTAAAGGTGATATCCCCAAGAATTTTGTAACAGCTAAGTTTGTTTGCTCAGCCGCTATTTTAGATTTAGACCACAACAAAGTACGTAGCAACAGCATCGACGAAACCATTATATCTAAAGTTGGCTTTGCCGGTGATAAACGCAAAACCAAGCGAAATGAGCAGCCCGACTCAGATGATGATTTGCCTCAACTCAGAACAATAGATGAGTCAGCTCAGCTAAATGCTCAGCTCAGAAAAGAATTAACAAAGGCATTAGATAAGAAAACGCTAAACCGTGTTAAGTCGGCACTAAACGGTGCAACGGGTATGACAAGCAGTAAGCTCAAGCTCTTGTTAAAAGCACGAACATTGTCAGAAAGTGACGTTCTAATTGGCCCTAATTTAAATGCCACTGAAAAGAAACAACTTATCGCCATTAATCGCATGGCCCAAACCTTGATTGGAAAGTTGAAAGCGTTGTAACGCCAGCAACCCTTGAACTACCTTTGTAATCATTCATAGAGAAGCAGCCCCCAACTTTATTTAATCATTTCTCTATGCCAAATCACTGTTATCCTGAAGGCATTTATACCCATCATTTACATGCAGGTAATATTTATGAAGAAGCTGGTATCGATACTCATCTTAAGTGTTGGCTTGTTAAGTTGCGGACAACGCGAAGATACATTATGGGAGGTCTACGACAACACCTTTAAGTCGGCTAAATATATCGATTTAACGCACGCGTTTGAGCCTCAACAATCGGTATGGCCAGCTTTTGGTCAAGCGACTTTTGGCCCTGCAAAAGCGGGACGAGCAATCGAAGGCTACGTCGATGTCGGCGATGAGTTTACTTATGAGAAGCACGGTTTTGTTGCCTCAGCTTACACCCTGCCTACGGATCAATACGGGACACAACTTGATCCACCGTCTCATTGGAATCCATTGGGTGCGACCATCAGTGATCTACCAGCGACTTATGCTATTCGACCTTTAGTTGTTATCAGTATTGTGGACAAAGTCAAAGATGATCTGGGTTATCACTTACAGGTGGATGATATTCTCGCTTGGGAAGCCAAGCATGGTTCAATTCCAAAAGGCTCGGTTGTTATGGTGCGTTCGGATTGGTCTAAGAATTGGAAAGATGTTGAGCGATTCAATCAGAAACCTTTTCCAGGTGTTGGACTAGAGGCTTTAAAATTCCTTCACCTTGAGCGTGAAATATTGTTCCATGGACACGAACCATTAGACACAGATACCACACCAACGTTGGAAGGTGAGTATTGGCTTATGCATAACAATTTTGCACAAGCTGAAGGTGTCGCAAATCTGGATAAGGTGCCTGAAAAAGGTGCTTTGATTGCCATTGGCTACGCAAAACCACAAGGTGGTAGTGGCGGCTATGCGCGATATATTGCGATAGCACCAGCCGATTGGAAACATGGTGTCAGTATTAATGAAATGCCAGGTGCGCCATTAGACACACAAAGCTCACCGCTTGTGAGAGACCAATACGGTGTAATGCGTCCAAGTGCAGAGTAATTCAAAATAGCATTTTGTATTCGCTTACAAAGTCAAATTGAAACAGACTTATCCAAATGATAGTGTTTTGCCGACTTTAATCAGGCCCCAAAGGAATTAGACCATGTTTAAAAAAATGCTAGCGAGTATCGGCATAGGCAAAGCTAAAGTAGACACTATTTTACTGGATGAACAGCTTCGTGCTGGCGATGTCTTCAATATCGAAATCATTGTTACAGGTGGCGATGTTGAACAAGAACTCAATGCTATCGATATTGCGGTTATGGCGGCGGCCAAAACCGAGGCTGACTTAGGTGATAACGAGGTCGAGTACGATAAGAGTGTTGTACTTCAGCATTGGACAGAGCAACTCAATATGACAATTCAGCCCGGAGAGACAGTACGCAGCCAGTTTGAGCTGCAGCTTCATCCAGAAATACCGGCGACAAACCTGTTTGGCAATCGCATAGGGAAAGTCTGGCTACAAACAGGGCTTGATATTAAAAATGGCATTGATGGCTCAGACAAAGATCCACTGAATATCGTTCCATCTAATACTCAGTTAGCTGTGTTAGATCTCATTGAACAGAGTGGATATCGCCTGTTCAAAGCCGATATTGAAGCAGGTGGTGTCGCAGCGAGAGAGTTTAGGTCTCACTTACCTTGTTACCAAGAATACGAATTTAAGCCTGAATCACGTTCACTATTCGGCGCTAAGGAACTCGAAGTCACCTTTGTCGACAATGGCAACGAAACGGGTGTTCTTATAGAGATTGATCGGGCTTTCCTCGGTGATGGCTACAAAAGCATCTCTATTCCGAATCACTGTAATTCAGTTGCATCTGTCAGGCCTTATGTAGAACGATTGCTATCGTAATATTCATTCAAAAGCTTCACTTATTCCGTTCTACCTTAATAGGTGAGGCTTTCTCCCGCAAAATCTCAGTTGGAAAAACGTTATATTTACTGTATAACAAAGCTAGAAATGGACTTCCGTTTTGTACATAAACTGTACTTACTCCTTGTATACATCACTGTAGTGCCATTCTCTATTTCACAATAAAAATAATATTAAATTCAGACAGGAATTTGTTTAAGGAAAAGCGATGATAAAGAGTCATTCAAAAACACAAAAAGCTACATTGCTGGCTATCGCTGCTGCTATTAGTTTAGCAGGTTGCGCAGCAACAACCGCAACAACAACGTCACAAGTTATCGAACCCCCAACAGTTAACACATACAATACCAACTACACGGGTGAAAAAAGCAAGCTAGCCGTCGGTAAGTTTGTGAATCGCTCTAATTTTCAAAACGGGATTTTTTCATCAGGTCAAGACAGGTTAGGCAATCAAGCTAAAACAACCTTGATGAGTCACTTACAACAAACCAATAGGTTCAGTGTTCTTGATCGAGACAACTTACAAGCTTTAGAGAATGAAGCGAAACGCTCTGGCACAACACAAAGCATTGTAGGCGCGAAGTTTGTTATTACGGGCGATGTCACAGAGTTCGGCCGTAAAGCTGTGGGCGACAAGCAACTCTATGGTCTATTAGGTAAAGGCAAATCACAAATTGCTTATGCCAAAGTCACGCTTAACGTGGTCGATGTGACAACCTCTGAAGTCGTTTATTCTGTGCAGGGTGCTGGAGAGTACAGCTTAACAGAGAGAGAGGTTCTCGGCACCGGAAGCACAGCCAGTTATGACGCTACGTTAAACGGTAAAGTATTAGACTTAGCAGTCAGAGAAGTTGTTAACAAGCTTGTCATAGGCATGGAGTCGGGTGCGTGGAAAATTTAGTAAAAGGAAGTCATATGAAAAAGCTTATCTTAGTCACGTTTTTTACTCTAGCAGCTGTCGGTTGTAAAACCACTGAAACTCAATATCACTATGGCGAATATCCCACTGCTGTATACAGCTACTTTAAAGCCGATGAAGTCACGATTGAACAACAAATCACAATACTAGAACAAGTTGTTGAAGAAGCGGCAGCTAACAGTAAACCAATTGCCCCTGGCGTACACGCCCATCTAGGCATGTTGTATTTTGAAACAGGTAATAGTGCGTTGGGAGCTCAGCATTTTGATCAAGAAAAAGCGTTGTTTCCCGAATCGGTTCTCTATATTGATTTCCTCCTAAAGTCTGCAAAGGAGGCATAGTATGAATAAATTTAAGTTAGCATTAGTATCTGCTGCTGCCATACTTCTTGGCGGTTGTGTAAACCTACCTCCAGCACATGACTATACAGAATTTAGGAAAGCCGACCCTCATTCAATCATCGTGTTACCACCAATTAACAATACACCAGAAGTTATTGCACCCTATAGTTTGATGTCTCAGGTCATTGCACCCATCGCAGAGTCAGGTTTCTACATATTCCCTGTAGCTTTAGTTGACCAGACGTTTAAAAACAATGGCTTAACTGTGGCTTCTGATGTACATGCAGTGCCCATTGAAAGGCTACATAGTATTTTTGGTGCCGATGCAGCCCTCTACATCACTATAGAAGAATATGGCACTAGCTATATAGTTATATCAAGTGAAACAGCTGTAACAGCATCGGCTAAACTGGTCGACTTGCGCACTGGCACCGTTCTATGGCAAGACACCGCCAGAGCATCCTCAGCAGAAACGAAAGGAAACAACGGTGGTGGAATTCTTGGAGTACTAGTTGAAGCTGCCATCACTCAAGTGGTAGAGACGATTAAGGATAAAGGGTTTGATATTGCAGCCCTCACGTCTAACAGACTGTTATCAGCAGATATTCACAACGGATTGCTACATGGGCCTCGCTCAGCCAAATATGGGCAGCCAGCAACAAGTGAAAAAGAGCAGTAACGACTTTATCTGGAATATCAAAGCTCTAAAGTAAAAAGAGCGGGCTTATCTTCATAAGCTCGCTTTTTAATCGTCATCAAATCGAAGTAATGAACCTGATGTTGGCATTAGGGTTATAAACTCTGTAACCGCTCTATCCTCTTTGGCATAAGATTAGTTGCTCGCAAAAGGCCCATTGTGTAGCCAGGCCCTTCATTATCCAACTCAGACGCAGGTAAGTAGAATATTCGCCTAGAAACTGAACCATACAATGCCGCATCAAGGATTTGCCATTGTTCATCATGCCACACTTCGGTCCAAGCATGACCGATAGCAGAAACGTGACTCTCCTCCTCAACAATGACGGTTCCAACAACGACTCTTGCAGGGAGTTGTAATGAGCGTGCTAAGGCTGTGGTTAGGACAGCATATTCAGTGCAGTCGCCGCTGCGTTGGCTAGCAACAACAGAGGCAATATTAAATCCATGAATATAATTAGGCTCATCAATGTAGCTACTCACATATCCGGCCAATTTTTCAAGCACAACCGATTGCCCTAAACCTATGTCAAAACCAGCTAAAAACTTTTCCGTCGTTTCTTCGTCAGTGTCTATCACAAAACTACTGTTTGAGTATTGTTCTAAAACCTCACCAGAAAATGTTGGTTGAGCAATCATAGTTACTCTTACCGTTTCTTCATCGATGAGTTCACTACTGATATTTTCCCAACGTCCTAGCGCTTTACTGACTTGCTCAGCCCTCGACGATACTAAATCAAAGGTGATCTTTTCATTCAAGGGTAACACCTGTCCTTCCGCCAGCGCTAGGTTTAACGAGGCAAACGATGTGTTACCTTGAGCAAAGGCTTTTAAGCAGAATGACAATACTAATACGATGACAAAATACTTCATGGCAGTTTAGGCGATCCTTTCAAATGCATGAGTTCTAATTTCATTTTAACCCCTGCCTGCTCTATGTAACCATTTTCAATAATGCCATGCTCATCACCTTGATAAGTCATTTCAATGGGTCCCATATCGATTTTAAAATTACCGTTCGGATTATCTTTTAACTTATTCACCGTCACCTTTATTGCAGCCGTTGGATCAGCATCAGAAACCCACATATGGAACTCTGAAGACTCATTTTCAGACGCAATAAGGCTTGCTAACTCAACATAACTCCCAAAGCCTGAAGCCAGCCAGTTCCCATGCTCAAGAACTGAATTAACAGCTTTACCTTGAAGCTTACCGTCTACATGCCAAGCATCGTCTTTGTATGAAAGATCAAACTCAGAACTCAATACATTGTTCTCAATGGAATACTCGGTCGTATTGATAAGTGAACCGTCAGGACTACTCCAAGAAGTAGAGACAGAGTCAGTGCGCGATATTGAACTTGCATCAACCGGCAATATCAAGGCAGTATCATTGATTAAAGCAACGTCACCATCACTATCTATGGTGTATTGCTCGCGCCCATAACCAACAGGAATGTCATTGAAAGAGAACTTATAAATAGGCTCAAAAAACTCTGAGTTTTCGTCGTTTTCTGTGAAAGCAGTAATGAAAGATTCAAAAACAGAAAAGAAAGCCTGTCGATACCCAACTTCATTGTGCAGACAAATCTGTAAGCTCTGCGACGTTTTGGCTGACAACCCTTTCAAAATACCAGATACTCTCTCAGCTCCCTCCCCGAGATTGTAAAGTGTTTCAAGCATTAAGTAAGGCGTATCACCGATAACACCCGTATCAAGCGCATAATTATACTGCCCAGCTAGTGCTTTATCATAACTTGCTACTGCACCTTTCAAACTATGTTCAACCAATGAATGTAAAGAGTTAGCAGGGCCATCAAACTCAGTGTAGACATGGCACTCAACTGGAACATCGGTACCAATATCAGCATGGTAATACCAATATCCTTCATCCTGATCAATTAGCTTAAATTTACCCTTCACTTTTTTGTCTACGTTGAACTGCTCAATACTAAGCTTGCTCTTCTTCCTGACCTTTTTATCCTTCTTAATCAATTCTTTAAACCAACCTGGAAATTCGTCTAAATTAACAAGATCGGCAGCTTTAGCACTAAAACTTAAGGCAAGTAAAATGGCTAAAATTGGGGTAATGAGGTACTTCATAAAAACTCATCCTTGGATTAGTTGATGTTTGATGTTAATTCCTAAAATTGAGCTACATAGCATAAACTTTTACCGCTATTTTTTCTATTTGAAAACGCAAATGGTTTTAGTTTAG
Organism: uncultured Pseudoalteromonadaceae bacterium; assembly: GCA_964625615.1. GTDB lineage: Bacteria > Pseudomonadota > Gammaproteobacteria > Enterobacterales > Alteromonadaceae > M269. Next base: position 10,607 of record CAZVDU010000125.1, read on the forward strand.
AAGTTTATGTTTCAAAAGAATCTAACCATTTTTGTGCTTGAGCGATATGTTCGGGATTCTTAGACCAGTTAATGACATTATTCAAAAAGAAACGGGCGTAGGGTTCATTTTTCAGTTCGACCATATAAGAACCCGCCAAAAAATTAACATAAACATTAGAAGGCATGATGACGACCGCATCAATAATGGACTCAGCTGCTTTTTCTTTCTCATCATTTCCCCAGTACAAATCAGCAAGGAGTACTTGCGTTTGGCTAAAGGAGCCTTGTTTTTTTGCAAGTCCTAAGTAATAAACTGCAAGTCGGCGCATTTCATCTTTTCGCTCCGACATATGCTTCATCAACTCTTTGTATGCTTGCCCAATGTTAAGGTACACCCATGGTTCGATACCTTTGGTTCTTATAAGCGTGTCTAAAATGGATAACGACTCCTCAGTTTTACCTTCACGCCCTAACAAATAAGCTTTGACCGACAATGCCTTAGCATTATTTAGCTTAAGTGCTTGTTCAAGAAAATCTGTCGAACTTTCTTCCAGGCCCATCGAAAATGCCAAGTGTGACATATTGGCATACAGCTGACCTTGGTCGAGTTGCTCAGCTGTATAATCTAGATTAATCTTTGGTTTAGGCATTCGCATTGCCGAGAATTGGCGTTTGAGGCTATATCGTTTCAACTGCTTTTGAAGCTCTTCTAAGCTGACAGGAAACGATTCTTCAAACGCTTTTAGAGGCTCCACACCTTCGTTATAAAGATTCAAAAATTGAAAGAGCGAAGCATTGTAATCGTCAAATCCGTTAGAGCCACTAAACTGTAAAAAGTGCACTAACAGCCAAGCTGAAGAATAGTATTGGAATGCGCTGTTACCAGATAGATGAATATCGGTTTTTGTCAGCAGCCTTTTTAAATCCATTAATCGACTATTTTTACTGGGCGCCAATCGAGCTACTTTACCAATGATCACAAAATCATCATCGTAATCCAGGCTTGAGTATAATTCGGCAGTGCCCTCATTAAACCAGCGTGGGTAGTTAAAACTCGAATTCACCCTTACCAGATAATGTATATATTCATGGTAAAGAATACTCAAATCTAATTTTCGTAAATTACCCGGCCCAATGACCATCACAGGCCCACGAGCAGTAATTTGAAAATACCCGGCTACATTCCCTTTCGGTTTAATCAGCCCGAAGTCTTTTTTACGCCTGAACGCGTATATATCGACAGGCACGTAAGTTTTGCTTTTATCCAGATTCAACACTTCAAATATTGATGCTCTGAAGACTTCAAAATCCCTCAAAGCCTTTTCCACATCGCTTTTGTCTCGGTCCGAGTAAAGTGTGAAGTTTTGGCTTTTATATTGTGTCCATTGACCTAATTTAGCTTGTGCAGAACCTATATAGCTGATGAGTAGTAAAAGTAATAAAAGTAGTGCGCGCAACGTCATTCCATCCTTAAAAAGTGCGATTAATTGTACTAATGGGTATCAGGGAGAGAGTGCCATATTGAAGTGTTCTATACTAGAGGCTATTGCTGTTGGCTTAAAAAATAAAACGGGTAGAAGGCTCCAATAAATCTTTTAGCCCTCCCCCATTCATGTCACGTCTTAAAATGAGTTAGAGCTGAGCTATTAACATGAACCATTTCACTGAGACTGCCTGCCCC
>CAZVDU010000126.1:0-12069 GCA_964625615.1 uncultured Pseudoalteromonadaceae bacterium
TAAAGCGAACCTTGTTGTTCCATAAACATAGGTTTCACCGATATCACCTTCAGAAGTGTGCGTAAGAATGTCTCGTAGCTTTACCCCTGATGGGATTTCAACACTGCCAATAAAAGGTTTAACGGGCGTATCTAGGTTTAACTTACCTTCTTCTATCAACTGCATAACAATAACTGCCGTCAAGGACTTTGTTACCGATGCAATACGTAGCGGTGTTGACGTTGAAAAAGCCTTTTTTGTGTCTCCCTGTATAACACCCAACGATGATTTCGCGATCACATCCTTGTCATGAATCACAACATAAGCTAATCCTGGAATACTTAAACGTGTTTTTAGGTCCGTCATTTCCTCTTGAAACTGCTGTACATTGGCAGCCCATGATAATTTGTTGGCAGCCCATATTGTTTTCGATGTCATCATCGCCAAAATGACTAAAATCAGCTGTAGAATTTTCATTGATATTTTCCATTAAGTTCGCCATTGTTCTCGTGAAACCGATGGCATGATTCGCTTAAATTAGGGAGATTATCATTCCATATCACTCGATATCAGCATGCATAAAGAAAGGTAAAGATTAATGAAAGAAGGTGGAAAGCCTTTTGAAACAATACGTTACCAGGTTGGTGACTTAGTCATTAACCTGAGCGATAGAACGGTTTACCGTGAGAACGAACATTTACCTCTCCCTGAGCTCAGTTTTGATCTCTTCGCAAAGCTTGTACAAAAAGCACCGAACCCTGTTGATCGTGACACTCTAGTCTCTGATGTTTGGCACTCTAAATTTGTCAACGACGACACTATAGTTCAACGGGTAGCCATGCTAAGAAAAGCGCTTGATGACGATCCTAAAACACCAAAGTACATACGCACAGTCAGAGGTGCTGGTTATGCCATATTAGCACCTGTCATAGCGAAAGAAACAAACGCACCATCCAATATAAACACAGAAGAAAAAGAGCACACGGGTAAGTACACACAGTTTAAGAAGATACAATACCTAGCAGTAGCAGCACTCATTATTTATACAACTGTCGTTATGACTTGGCCCGATAGATCTCTTACAGAAACACAACCACAGTCACCTGGTTTCATTCAATCAGGTGATGACAAACTTACTGAACAGGCTCGCCAGCTACTCAGTGTTTGGCAAGCTGGAGAAACAAACAAAGCCATTGATTTATTACGATCATTGTTAGCGCGAAATCCAAGCCACACGCAAGCAACGCTTACATTGAGTTTTGCTTTATCGACACGCGAAACTAAATTCAATGGTATCGCTGAGGATGCGATAGAGGCAGAGGAGCTCGCTCGGAAGATTCTAGAAAAACACACTCATTCAGGCAGGGCTTGGCATGCCCTAGCCTATGCGTTAGACGCACAAAGTAGAATTGATGAGGCACTATTGGCTTATCAAAAAGCCTTTGAAATAAACCCTAAGGACATAACTGCCATGTCTAGCGCAGCACATTTAATGTTTGTGCGTGGTCGGTTATATGAAGCCTTAAAGCTCGATCTAAAAGGTCAACAATCCCCAGATTCTTCAATCTTTTCAGAGTTACAAATAGCAAAAAATTTAGAGTTACTCGAATTACCTCATAGTAACTATTGGTGGAAAGAAGCGGAGAAACTTCCCTTAAATGACGAAAAATTTCGTCGTGAACGAATTCAGCACTTTTTAACTAAAAACCAATTGCTGGAGGCGGAGCAACTCGTTGCCGAGACTCTTTCCATCTATCCTGAATCTCAGAGTGTTTATTACCTTAAAGCACGTTTAATGCTCCATAAAAGCGATGCAGAAACAGCACGCAAATACTACCTTCTAGCAGGACAACAGGGTACCGGTGACCTAGCAGCACTGACAGCGTTGCAAGGCGACATCACTGAAGCCCAGAAACAAATTGAAAGCATTCAACTAGAGATACTTAAAGGTAATACTTGGCCAGCGATAAGATTAGAGTTAGCTGAGTTATACGCCGCTACAGGCAAAGAAAAAGAGTCTATCAAAGCCCTGACAGATGCCATTGATTTAGGCTGGCGAGATATCAAAGCCGTCGAAACGTCACCTTTTTTAAAATCAGTTTCAACATCCGCAAGTTGGACTGTCCTGAAGACTAGAGTTCAACAAGAACTTAGTGCGCAGAGAGCACTTGTTATAAACATAGATGAGTTGTAAAAACCGACGAGAGGCAAGTCATAATAGATTTACCCAAGAAACTTGGATTGACGAGCCTAAGCAACGCCAAGTTAAATCAAACATTATTTCAATAATAAACTAGACCAATCGGCGACAATGAGAGAAAAAGTGATCAAGATTAGAGATATCGAACAAGGTGATGCTAAAGCGATTGTTTCGCATATGAACAATGTAAAGGTTGTTAAGTACCTGACCTCAAAAATTCCCTATCCCTATAGCGATATAGATGCCGATTGGTGGATAAATGAAGGGAGTAAAGAAGGCATTAACAAAATAATCGAACATAACGGCATCTTAGCAGGCGTAATTGGTGTTACACCTGGGCAATTCGAAAATGAGCGTTCAGCCGAAATTGGTTATTGGTTGGCTGAATCTCATTGGGGTAAAGGATTGGCAACACTTGCACTTCAACAAGTCACTGAAATGGTTTTTAATACCACAAATATAGTTCGTCTTTTTGCTCCGGTATTTGGCCCTAATTCAGCATCCAAAAGAGTACTTGAAAAATCAGGTTACTATCAAGAAGCCATACAACGAAATGCATTATTCAAACACGCTCAATTCTACGACGCCTATATCTATGCAAAACTAAAACCCTAATGCTAAGCATTTATTATTAGGGTTTAGTTCAATACTGCTATCTAATGGCCTAATCTGTGTCAGTTTGATTGCTCACTTGTTCTATTGGTTTCGATTGAGGATCGAACATCATCGGTAAAGGCCATTTAGACTTGGTTTTATAGAAATGTTTATTCAAGTCACATTGACCATCTGACGATAAACACCAGCTATTAGGCTCAACACGTTTCGCTTCGTTCTTCTCATGTCTAAAAGCGGATACCGCATTATAGACCAACCTCCTCGCCCGATTAAGACTACCAAGAGGTTCCCAATCGCCTACCCCATGCCATGGATTCATTGAAATATTCTCACAAAAGTTCTGTTGCTCTAAGCTCGTAAAATCTTGTGGAGGTATATTCACTCTCGCTATGGGAATGAAAGGCGATTTCTTTTCAGACCAAATGACACTAGCGTCATCAATTGGCATATTAGCACCGGCTACTTTTTCTTGAACCATAAAATCGAAACAAGCCCCTTGTGTTTTCAAGTGTTCGGCCATCACTTCCGTTAGGTAATCTTTATCGGACTTGTCGATATCACTCTCTGTTCTTACGCCCGGACAGGCTTTCGCAGAAAACTTAAGCTCAGTATTCCCTAAATTGTATGGGAGCATAGAGTAGTATTGGGCATCGAGTGGAGAATCAATTGTTCCGGATACCGTTTGAATCGCCCGATAAAGTAACTTCGGATGTAAACGCGGAGGAAATAAGCTGATAAACCACTTAGTGCGTTTAAGCTTCGATAGATAATACATATCTTCAACGTAATCGAATACATTACGATTAAAGAACGCAGGGGTGTTAGTCATGATGAAATCTTGTGTTTTTACTCCTTTAAGTTCAGGCGCTATTTTCTGACCCTCAACCTCCATAACTTTGATTGCCATTCCTCTAGCATCTGCTTTTTTATCGGATTGGACAACCATGTCACCATTTGAAAACCGGATCCATGCTCGATATTCCTGGGCAGGATTAACGAAAATACTGTGTTGAAGGTGTTCAGGTATATCGCCGTTGATAGAAAACGTAGCTCGCAAACAACCTGTTGCTTTTGCATGTGCATCTCGTCTGTAAGGTAAGCCATTCTTAGTCTCGGCTATACGAGATATTTCCCTTCCATACTGAATAGCGAGCTTAATGGCTTCTTGCTCTTGTTCACTCACGTCCATACCGAGCAGCGGAAGTTCAATATCGCTATTTTCAGGGGGTTGAAGAGAGTAAACGCTTTGTGCATAAATCACACTAAGAAGTGCTAGCGCACAGGTTAGTTTATAGTTCATTGTTATAGCTCTCCTTTGCCTTTTGACAAATCTTGCCCATTAAACAATTGGTTTTCAACATGTAACGCATGTGAGCGTTTGCATGCTAATGCTAACTCATTGTCTACAGGTGGTCGGCTATACTTGTCCCAATTAAGTGGATCACCATCCAAGCCTTCTGAAAAATCTGGATTCCCCATGACCTTAACATACTCGATAATATCCATACGCTGTTGCTCTGATAGCAAGTCACCTATACGCCCAGGCATCTGCACATCCGTAAATAGATGCCCTGTATTCCAGTTCCCCTTAATTGTTGTATCATGCTTAAAAGCACCGATAGGGTCTTCTGCGGCATAACCAAGCTTCTTAGGGTCATATTCCCTATTACCTGAGTAAAATATTTTAGGCCGTGCTCTTAAAGGTGACAGTAAATCATAAATTGTAGGCACTGAACCGTTGTGTAAAAAAGGCGGCGTTGCCCAGACACCATGCAATGGCCGAGACTTGTATGCGCGCTGATTCTCTATTCTAAAAGGGACATTCAGGCCATCGAAATTAGCCACCTTATCTCCAGAAATATCCCATTTTTCATAAAGTTGCGGCATCAAACGATTAAGTAATACTTGCAGCCCGTCACCGGCATTAACAGGGTCAGAGCCAGGCACAAGCTTTGTTGCACTGTATTTAGTATCAACATAGTTATCTGCTAAGGTTGGATCTGTCCCGATAACATCAGTCGCTAACCATTGCATTGACCAAATGCGTTCTCGCCAGTCATTTCGAAATGCCTTGCCATCTCTATAAGTTATTTCTCCTGCCATATCCCATTTTGAATTAACATCTATTTGATTGGCTGGATTTTGATCATCCGTTTCAGCAACTTCCCACGAATAGGGTTCGGAGATATGTGGGCCATGGCACGCTGCACATTGATCAGCAAAAAGCGCTTTGCCTCTCTTCGCTTTATCAAGATCTACCTTACCGAATATCTCTTCAGGCCACTTTGGAGGCTTTAAATCTCGGAGTAAGCCCTCAACACAATGCATACCGTCAATATCAATAACCGTTTCACCAAACTCCTCTGGTGGTAATAATTTTCCTTGGTCATCAACAAGCTTAATAGGAGCTAAAACACCCAAGCTTTCACCCACATTTCTTGCCATAGCTTGATTAGTAAAACCTGTATATTGCACCCAATCAAAACGCCATATATCCCATATAAAGGGATAACTTGCAGGGGCGTCAGCAACGCGATAATTATCTGGTTCATCTAAATCGTAGCCAAAAACAATATTGGCGATACGACCGACAGCATCTGTTCTCCCACGCCCTTCTTCAACGGGGTAGTACTTTGACGCACCAGCACTTGAGACAAAGCTTTTAAGTGTTTTAGCAAACACCCATACATCATTTTTTAACATATCTCTTGGAGTTTGTTCATGCCCAACAACTCGTGTGGCAAACCGACTCCATTTTGCAGGATTAAGAAGCGTTTCAAACACAGCAGCGCCTAGAGTTGTAATGAACTCTCCTCGTTTTGCCGTAGCAATACTTTGCATTGATTGCCCGCCATCAACGCGCAACGCAACACCTTTATAATGTAACTCTCCCGTATGACATGTTGCGCAGCCTATATCCAGCTTTTGCCGGCCAGTACTGGGATCAGTATGACGGCCCAGACCAACAGGCAGATTACCTGGATTACGAATGCTCGGGCGCTGGGCTGGATCAACAATAAAGCCCCACCCTCTCATATTCTCTTCAGTCACCATTAACTCATGTGAAAGAGGTAGTTCCAGATTAACAAACCAGTCGTATTCTAACCCGAGTAACTCTGTCCCTTGGGGTGTGTAGTAAAAGGTTTCACGTTGTTCATCTGTCCAGCCTTCATTCAAGTAATGAACCTGATATATATTCTCTTGGGTGAGCTTCGGTTTAACAAATCCTTTAGCAGCGATGTACCCGACAACCATAACACCACCAACAAAAAAAGTTACCCGCAACCATTTAGGTCCCAAAGATTGCCAAAAAACAAATAAAGCGGACAGTACACCAATGAACCAGCGAAATAAGCCCACAAGTAGCTTTTTAATAAAAGAACCTATAAGCCGTATGCTTGCGAACACCTGGTGTATAACCTGTTTAATAAAATCCATGATAGCCTTTTGTTTTCATTATTATGTGATATCTCTGAGCACTAAACTCTAAGTATCTATATATTGTTTTCTATCATCAAAGGGGACTTGTTTGGAGGTCTTTAGCTTTGATTTGATATTATCTAGATAGTGCTTAATCATATGAGCATTAACGCTAACGTCTGTCATATTCTTCCAAAACGAAGTGGAGTTAGTCTCTTGTTGCATATGCTCATCTTGAAATACATAGTATTCTCCTTCGAGCAGTATCATTTCTGTCCCAAGGTGTTCATAACGACCATGAATAGAGTTTAACAAACTTGTAGCAGGCATCATGGGGACAACGTCATTTTCATCAATAACCCTTAGTAAAGGTAAAGACTTGTATTTTTCAACACCTTTACCATTAGTCACTTTAGGTTGCCCAAAGTTAACCGACAATCCCACAGTAAAGCCATCCTCTTGCAGGTACATCATAAGCAATGTCGATATCGCGGCACCGAGAGAATGTCCCGTTAACAATACATCTTTCTTTTTATCTAAATGGGGTAACAAGTCTCGATAAACGCGCAAACTATCTTCTCTAAATCCATCATGTACAAAGATGCCTAACGTTTCATCCTTTGTTTGTAAATATTCCAGGTCTTCAATCGCATTCTTAATATTGGCCGTGCCTCTCACAGAAACTAACTGAGCGTCTTTATCGGGAATATCTTCCAGAAAATATTGAACCTTAGTTCCGTCAACTGTTACAGTCCTGATCACATTAGGGAAATTTTGTTGAATTTCATCGGGAGTGTTGTATGCGTATGATGATCGTATGGCATACCACTGTACTTCCTTAAAATTGATTTTACTCATTTCAATTGCATCCTTATGCTGACAACCATATGATGATAAGCACCCAAGCAAAACTAAAATAATCCAATATCGCGTATCTACTTTCATCTCATTCGCTAAATTTTTATAAGTGTTTTTTTTCTTTTTATTTAATTTTATTCTGTATTTGCAATAACATGGACAAACAATTAAAACTGGCAATACACAACATGACGAATAATAATGTTACCTAAAAAGCTATCGATGTGTAATCCGAACAATTTCATGCAAAATATTTCGGGATAACAATCACAAATGTATCCGCGCAGTATATTTACCTCAAAAGGCCTCCATATCAAAGCACTATTTTATGTTACTGCATGCTCAGTAAAGCTTTTTAGCTTGTCTCTTCTCTTACTACTGGGATTTTCAGTGACGGCTTATGGCCAAGACACAATCCAAGTTTCTGGCATTGAAAACGGCCTATCGACAGCAATTGGGTTAGAAATATGGCATGACCTAGAACCTGATTCGTCCTTAAGCAGTGCGCAACAGGCTAACTCTAATCAACAATACATACCTTTCTCCACAAATCACTCCACCGGATTACTTGACGGAACATTATGGTCACACTTCTATTTAGAGAATGTTTCTGACAAACCAATCACTTTGCACCTGGAGTACGTTGACCATCAATTAATAACTATGGATGCCTATGCAAGGCCATCAAAGTCAACAAAACAATTTAGCCATATAGCTTCACTTTCTTTGCAGAAACCTTTCTCTGATCGTCAATTTGAACATAATCGTTTTGTCTTTGAGACTCATATTGAGCCAGGAGTAACAAATGAGTATTTCATTAGGTATGGTTCAGAAGGAAGCGGTTACATTTTCCCTAACTTAAGGGTTTGGCACCCAGAAAACCTACGAAAAATGCAAGTCGTTGAAATTGCAGGTTTTAACTCTTTAATCGGTGGGTTGATTATCATGTCAACCTTCGCACTGATTGTTGGCCTAGCCATCAGGGAAAAGGTTTTTTATGGTTATTCTGTTTATGCCCTAGCAAAAATTATCGCCTGGTCCACCATTTTTGGCTATACGCACCAATTTGTATTGACCCAAAATTTTCATTGGAGCTACATCTCAATGTCCGGCGCTATAACCATATTTTGCGGCGTACTATTTTCTCGTTTATTCCTTCAAACATGTAAACATACCCCCCGCTTAGATTATGGATTGCTATTTATGATGGCTAACGCCACCTTTTTATTCTTAGTAGCACTCCTCAAGCTCAAAGCACTTGCTGTGATGTCAATAACACTAGCTCTACTGCTCTATCCTCTGCTACTCATCGCTGCTAGTCGCAGATGGCTACAAGGTTCTAAAGAAGCCATCATCTTTGTTTTTGCTTGGAGTTTTTTAGTTGCTGGGCTCGTAAGCCAGGCACTCAGAGATTTAGGTTTTGTAGAGCACAATTTCTTTAATTATTATTGGCCTCCTCTAGCATCATATATCGAGATGATTGCCATCACAGTGGCAATGGGTTTCAAAATGAAATTATTGCGCGAGCAAAAAATAGAGGCACAAAAAAGCTATCGAAGGGAACTGGAACAATCCAAGGACAAATTAGAACGTTTAGTCGCCGAGCGCACTTATGACCTAGAACAAGAGAAAAAGAAAGCACAATTCGAGGCTTGCACAGACTCTCTTACAGGTACAAGAAACCGCAGAAGCTTCTTTGCAGACTCAGAAAAACTGCTTGAAGAGAGTAAAGAACAAGACTTCTCTCTCAGTCTACTAATGTTCGACATCGATCATTTTAAAAACATTAATGATACTTATGGTCACGCCATCGGTGATGAGGCACTCAAGAAGTTTACTCGGGTTATTTCAGAAAAAATAAGAGGAACAGATATCTTCGGACGATTGGGGGGCGAAGAGTTCTCTTTACTCTTGTGCGGCAGTAAAGAGCATGCCCTTCAGATGGCAGAAAGGCTACGTAACGACGTCAGTGCCATTGAAATAGAAACGCCTATGGGGGCGCTAAAATTCACAACAAGCATTGGTATCGCTCATTTATGTAAAGAAGTCGTGATAGAGGAGCTACTTAACGAAGCCGATAGAGCATTGTATGTTGCTAAAGAGAGCGGGCGAAATAAGATTATTGAATATCCAACTTTGTTGGCAAACAATTAAACTCCAGCTGATTAACTGAATTAATCAGAACTCAAAGCTTACATTCTATATATATATATGGTGTGTGACCAAACCTGATATTCAGCTAAGCGCTGTGAGTTCAATTAACCGAAGGTAGCTTTGTTCGTATTCGCATCTTGATTATAAGTTTTCATTTGAGACTGCAATTATTTTCAGCTTTTCATAATCAGCAGCTAATACTGAAACATGTCTTTAAAACTAATTTTGCGATCTTGCCCAGTTTCTTGCATTTATCATAATCAAATCACATACGGGATCCTTAATTTTACAATATGCATCTCTATCACCACGGGTATGTTCAGCTAATGCTTGCTTAAGCCTAGCATACGCTACAGCTGATTCATGATGATTCCTCAGGTAGTCTCTAAATAAAAGAGCGTAATTATAGTTCTTGGCGCCAATTTTCCTTATGTGAATATTGGCCCTGAAGTCCCATTGTTCATTTATCCCCGATAGATAAATTTTAGTCCATTCTTGTTCATTAACCTCGTTTGGCGGAAGATGGTCTGTGCTCAGAAGGGCTTTTGGAAAACCGTTTTCACAAACTCGTATGTTAATAACCTCACAAAGCTCTGCTGATATTTCTTTAACACCAATTTGAATATCTATCCTATCTTTAGAAGCCAAATTTAATACAGATGTGGAGCCTATATGTTCTATAGTTAAACAAATATCACCCAAGATACCTTTAATATCGTCCTTAGCTCTAAGGAACTGTTTTTTCCATACATCTTTGTATGGAACGATGTCAATAAGGTCATTTTTCATAGTTTTAATTCAGAACAACTTTCCTGTAGGAGAGTGAAAGCTCTGTCAAAGAAAGGAACATTCAACGGCTTCTCTTCGCTAACACAAGACCGTCAGATACGAGCACGTTTCACCATTTTGAACTTTATGAGCAGGTATGAGCTACTAAAAACTAATACACGTTCAGTAAGCATTACCTGCTGCGTTCATGAGTTTTTATAACAAAGTTACTTTGGTTTTATCGAGTTTGATAAGCTTAGTTTTATATAACCCGCCAAGTGCTTTTTTATAGGTATTTTTACTGACATTGAAACGCTGATAGATTTCCTCAGCCGGGCTTTTATCAGTCAGCGTTGAGATACCACCATGAGCTTCTAAATCTTCAATGATTTGATCAGCTAAGCTTTTACGTGCTTGATCATCATGAAGCTGAACGCTGAGATCGATCTTATTGTCATCTCTAATATGTTTGATATAGCCTTTTATTCGCTGCCCCACTCTAAGTTTTTTGAATGCTTCATCTTTATAGATAAGGCCTAAATGGGTTTTGTTGACGACAGCTTTGTAACCCATGTCGGTCTGTGCATAAACAATCAACTCAGCTGACTGTTTAGCGGTTAAATCAGTTCCATCCTCACTTAAGAAATCCCTTAATTTAGCTGACGCAACGACGCGCTCAGTTTCATCATCATAAAATACATAGACAACAACTGACATGCCTTCAGATACCGGCCTTTCTTGCTCGTTGAAAGGTAAAAGTAAATCTTTATCTAATCCCCAATCTAAGAATGCGCCAACTTTATTTACAGCTGCTACTCTGAGCACCGCGCATTCATTTATCTGCGCATAAGGTTTATTGAACGTCCCAACTAACCTATCGTCGGAATCGTGATAAACAAAGACGTTTAATAGATCACCCACTTTACAGCCTTCAGGCGTGTCAATATGGCGAAGTAATACATAACCAAATGCTCCACCATCGAGTTGAAAACCAAAAGGAAGTTGGTTAACCACTTTAAGTTGATTGAATTTTCCGATTTGTAGCATGTTGTATCCAGTATTATTCTTTTTCGTAGGAGCGCCTTTAGACGCGAATTCACTCTCAGCAACAGTATTATCCGCGCCTAAAGGCGCTCCTACAATAAAACATAAGCTAATGTGACTTTATTGACAAAAAACCCGCGATTAACGCGGGTCTTTACATCTCTTGATAAGATTATCCATCAATTACCAACCGGTAATTTCTCTTAAACCTTTACCAATTTCAGCCAATGAGCGAACGGTTTTAACACCAGCCGCTTCAAGCGCTTTAAATTTATCATCAGCAGTACCTTTACCACCAGCGATAATCGCACCAGCATGCCCCATACGCTTACCTGCAGGTGCAGTAACACCGGCGATGTAAGACACAACAGGTTTGGTGACATTGTCTTTGATAAATGCAGCGGCTTCTTCTTCGGCTGTTCCACCGATTTCACCGATCATAACGATCGCTTCAGTTTTCGGATCATCTTGGAACAATTTGAGAATATCGATGAAGTTAGAGCCTGGAATAGGGTCACCACCAATACCAACACAAGTAGATTGGCCGAAACCTTCATCAGTCGTTTGCTTAACCGCTTCGTAAGTCAACGTGCCTGAACGCGATACGATACCAACTTTACCTGGCTTATGGATGTGACCAGGCATTATGCCTATCTTACATTCACCCGGAGTGATAACACCAGGGCAGTTAGGGCCAACCATACGAACGCCTTTACGCTCAACATACTCTTTAACATAAAGCATATCGATTGTAGGAATACCTTCAGTAATACAAACAATCAATTCGATACCAGCATCTGCCGCTTCGATGATTGAATCTTTACAGAAAGGGGCTGGTACGTAGATAACAGTCGCTGTTGCGCCTGTTGTCTCTACTGCTTCACGTACAGTGTTAAAGACTGGAAGACCTAAATGCTCAGTACCACCTTTACCAGGCGTTACACCACCAACCATTTGTGTACCGTAAGCAATCGCTTGCTCTGAGTGGAAAGTACCTTGACCACCAGTGAAACCTTGGCAGATAACTTTTG
>CAZVDU010000127.1:0-11958 GCA_964625615.1 uncultured Pseudoalteromonadaceae bacterium
GGCGCATATTACTCACTCTCCCCTACCTCGTCAAACAATTTTTTGGAGTAATTTCACGACTGCTTAACAAATGTCCAAAACAGAGACTTTTTCACCCTGTTCACGCCTATTGCATGAACATATTGCTTTCATTCATTGCGAGACGTTCTAGCTTCATGTGACAATATACATAATTCAAATTCATAGTTAGTTTTATATGCCCGCACAAATCATCGACGGTAAAAAGATAGCACTCCAAGTCAGGCAAACTGTCGCCACTCAAGTAGAAGCCATTGTGTCCTCTGGCAAAAGGGCACCCGGATTGGCGGTCATACTCGTAGGTAGTGACGCTGCGTCTCAAGTTTATGTCAAACACAAACGTAAGGCCTGTGATGAAGTTGGCTTCGTATCAAAATCATACGACCTACCAGCATCTACTACACAAGAAGAATTGATGACGCTTATCGATGAACTGAATGCGGACAATGCGGTCGACGGTATTCTTGTTCAACTCCCACTGCCAGCTGGACTGGACTCTGAATTAATTTTAGAACGAATAGATCCGTTCAAAGATGTAGACGGTTTCCATCCTTACAATATAGGTCGTTTGGCAGAACGAATCCCAGCTCTTCGTCCCTGTACCCCGAAAGGAATAGTCACACTGATTGAATCCACCAAACGGCCTATAAAAGGATTAGATGCTGTCATAGTGGGTGCATCAAACATAGTTGGTCGCCCAATGGGCCTTGAATTACTACTAGCAGGATGTACGACAACAACCTGTCATAAATTCACCAAAGACCTTCAAAGCCATGTAGAAAGGGCTGACTTGCTTGTCGTTGCTGTGGGTAAACCCAATTTCATTCCAGGCAACTGGATTAAAGAGGGGGCTATCGTTATTGATGTAGGTATTAACAAAATGGACTCTGGGCAACTAACGGGCGATGTCGATTTTGACAAAGCTCAAGAGCACGCAGGATGGATAACACCTGTGCCGGGAGGTGTTGGTCCAATGACGGTTGCTACCTTGATTGAGAACACGCTAGAAGCTTACGTTAAATACCATTCGTAAGCATGACTGATATTGTTATTGAACAAACAAAGCAGTGGCTCGAAGATATTGTTATCGGCCATAACTTTTGCCCATTCGCCAAAAAGGAATTTGTCAGAGGTAGCATTAGATTTCGACAGTTCGAGCCGAAAGATAACTCAGCTAGTGAGAAGAAAGACCGCTTTGCTCATTTGAATACAAAGAAAAAGGCCTTTTCAAGTACAGAAAGGCTGATTGAGCAATCAATAACATTGCTTATGCGAGAGATAGATTATCTTGATAACCAGCCAGAAATAGAAACAACACTGTTAGTTTTCGATAAGTATTTTGATGATTTTTACATGTTCCTCGATCTCATCGATATCGCCAATCAACTGATCGATGATTCTGGCTACTCAGGTACCTATCAATTAGCAACCTTTCACCCTGATTATCTGTTCGAAGGTGAAGCAACAACTGATGCCTCACACTACACCAACCGATCTCCTTACCCCATGTTACATTTATTAAGAGAAGTGAGTATGGAGAGGGTGTTGGAGCAATATCCTGAACCTGACAATATACCCACACAAAATATAGAAAAAGCGAGAAGCTTAGGCGTCAATTACTTCAAACAATATTTGCAAAAAATAAGACAAAGCTAAATCAGAAGTTAGTTGCCTCTGCAGTAAAAATACGACAGAGGCAATGCGGATCTATAGAGAATTACTTCGCTAATTTATCATTCAGTAAAATAGGCTCTCCAAACCCAAGGGCTTTAAGTCCCTCTAGTTGAGTAGCCGCATCTCCGACAACGACATAATTCATTTGATTAGGCTTAATATACTCAGTTGCTAAGCTCCTTATTCTCTGGATGTCCATATCGTTTACAACTTTATCCTGTTCAACAACATAGTTTTGAGCAAGACCAAAGCGGCTAATGTTCTCTAACATTGTCAATTTAGCAGCAAGTGTTTCAAACGATCGTGCTTTACTCTTTATAAGGAAGCTCTTAGTTACTTCAAGATCTCTTGTTGTATAAGTATTTCCATAGTCTTTAAGTATATCAATGATAAGCTTGGTCGCATCGTAAGTAACATTACTACGCACGCCACTGCCGATACTGAAACTCCCGGTTTTAGCAGTACCGTTAAAGCCAGAACCTATACCATAGGTGTATCCTTTGCCTTCACGCAGTTCCTGAGTCAACCTGGACGCAAAACCACCACCACCAAGAATGTAGTTCATAACGCGTGCGGCATAAAAGTCGTCATCCGAACGTTTCGGCCCAGGATAGCCAAAACGCAATACAGATTGCTTAGCTCCAGGCACGTCATAGAAATACACTTTAGAGGCCTGAGGTGAGGTAGAGGTAATAGATTGAGGAATGACAACATCTTTCCTTTTCCATTGCGTCACAAGATTGCTGAGTTCACTATCCGTTGTCTTTGAGTCAACGGCGCCTACAATTCTAAAAATACTTACGCTGGGTGAAAGATGGTTTTCATAGTAAGACTTGAGGTCAACAAGTTGGATGGCATCTATTGATGAAGCAGTTCCTAGAATACTCGTAGACAAAATATGACCTGCGCCATAGGTTACCCATGAATATGCATTATTCGCAATCGCATTAGGGTTCGCAGCTTGCCCACTAATTTGATTAGCAACACTTGCTTTAGCTAACGCAAACTCTTGTTCATCCCATCGAGGGTTCAAGATTAAGTCTTGCAATAAATCGATAGTTTCCCCAAAGTTTCTCGCTAACGTACTACCTGAGATAACAATTTCTTCATTCGTTGCATTAACATCAATCGACGCACCTAAGGAAGTGACAGCTTCTTCAAATTCAGCAGTTGTTTTCGAGAGAGTTCCTTTAGTCAGCATAATAGCGACCAAATTAGCGACGCCAGGCTTGTCAGTTGAATCTAATAAATGACCTCCTTCAATAGCCATTTCGAACTGTATCAAAGGTAATTCGTTATCTTCAATACCTAAGATACGTAATCCATTGCTCGCCTTTTTATCCCACAGATCAGGAACCGATAATGTCGGCGCATCACCGTAAGGAGGTTCAATAGTGCGATCGAAACGGCTCGCTGTTCGTTCGTAGTCGGCTTCAATACTCGCGTCAAATTCTTCTTCAGCGCCTGCAACAATAACTTCTTCAGGCACATTAGCTGGGTTAGAGCCGGCTAGTGCTAAATCGACCATCCCTTTAGGCACAAAGCTCGTTGCAATATACGATTGCTTCTTAATGTACTTTGAATAAACGCGTTTCACATCGTCAATAGTTACAGCCTGAATATTCTTAATGTCTTGGTTAATAAACGCCGCGTCTCCAGCAAAAATATCATACTGTGCTAGCTGAAACGCTTTACCCAATACACTCTGAATACCGTTGTAAAAATTAACTTCTTGCGCAGTTTTAACGCGATCTAAATCTTTCTGTGCAATCCCTTCTCGTTCAAACTTTTCAAAGGCTACATCGATGGCACTTTTCGCATCATCGAGATCAACACCATCAAACGCTCTCACAATCAAGCTCATTTGGCCCGCAAGCTCCGAACTATAATCTCCCATGAACAATTGAGGTGCTATTTTCTTATCGTCGATTAATACTTGATTCATAGGTGCAGCTTTACCTACAGTCAACAGATCAGCAAGTACATTTAACGCATAGCTGTCAGGGGCATACTGAGGCACAGTTGGCCAAGTCAGTCGTAGCTCTGGAGAACGCGCAAAATTATCCTCGTAATATAGTTGCTTGGTTTGCTTTAGCTCTACAGGCTGTTTATCAAGAGACGCAATATCTTGCCCTCGAGGAATTTCATCAAAATATTTTTTAACCCACACTGTCGCTTGCTCAGTATCAAAATCTCCAGCGATAGTTAACGTCACATTATTGGGAACATACCATTGATTAAAAAACTCTTTAACGTCGGCTAAGGTAGCATTCTGTAAATCTTCTAGTGAGCCAATCACTTGCCAACTATAAGGATGACCTTCTGGATATAAATGCTTATCGATAACATATTGGGTATGCCCGTATGGCTGATTATCAACACCTTGACGTTTTTCATTCTTAACAACCTGCTTTTCTTTCGCAAGGACCGGCTCAGTAACGGTATTGATAAAGAAGCCAAGCTTATCTGCTTCTGCCCAAATCATCTTTTCCAAAGCGTCTTTAGGAACGGTCTGGAAATAGTTCGTTCTATCTCGGCTCGTCGACCCATTTGCGCCCGAACCACCAATCCGCGCACTTAACTTATCGAGCCCTCCCTTTCCTAGGTTTTCAGACTCAAGAAATAAAAGGTGCTCGAACAAATGAGCAAAACCTGTGCGCCCTGGCTTCTCACGAGCGCTACCGACGTGGCTTGTTAGCGCGACAGAGACTACAGGATCTGACCGATCAATATGAAAGATAACTTTCAAACCATTGGCTAACTGAAATTCTTTAAATGACACTAAGCCTTCCGCACTTCGAGTGTCAGTAATAGCGCCAACATCCTGAACATCTGACTTTGCAGGCCGACTGGTCCCGGAACTATCTGAAGGTTGCGTTGAACAACTGGCAATTAAAGCGGCAACGCTCATAGAGATCAGCGTTTGGGTTATCTTTTTCATTCGGTTTTATACTCTTATTGAGGCGTTTAACACATAAAACTCTACCAGCTAGATAGCAGATTGGCTAACGAATATCTGGTGAAGTGAGCATTATGTCCATTGACCTTTGCAGTGAGTAACACCAAAAAAGCCAATGAATATAATGAGGTAGGTCGCTTCCTTAATTAGATATGGGAACAGAAACCTCTTCCACTTCTTCCACTAAGAAATCACCATGAAATTTATTGAGCTGTGCTTTAGTATATGGGGATACCTCAAACAGCCACTGTAGCCAAAAATCTTCATCAACTATTGACGTGATTTTCACATAGTGCTTTTCATCATTCTCGGCCACAGATAATTGATATTTATCACCAGCAAACAACTCAAATTCAAGCTCCACAACGGCTCGTAAAGTACTCCAGAAAGCGTCGTCCATTTCATTCAGCTCATCAAAACTTAACGTTGCCAGACTATCGACGTAAGCTTCTAATACTGTATCGTATTTAAGCGGGCTATCTTGCCGGTCCACTAAGTGAAACTCATTAGCACTATCATCTGTTTTCTCGATAGTCCATTGCTCTTCATCCAAGCGTTTTATCGTTCTAATGTTACTTGCCGAAAAATCAAATAACACCTGGTTCAGCCAAGCACTTTGTACTTCGTCGATATCAAACTTTTGATCAGACAACCAGGTCTGCTTTTCTTTCGGTTTTCTGACGTAAAAGCCACTACCAGAAGAGGCTTCGTTACCAACTAACACCTGCCATTTATTACTTTTTGCTGAAACAGAGACTTTAATGGCTTGACTGTCAGCATCTTCGATTGACCGCAATCCTAATCTCTCATATTTATTAACCTGGGATGTTTTAGGCTCAACCAACTTAGCGTTGACCAAAGCACCCATTAGCAGACTCAATTTTTTCTGGTCAGCAGCGAACTCTTGTTGACTGCCCGCGACATCCATAATAAACCATCGCTGAGGCTCCACTTCCGATGCTTGAATAGGGAAAGTTTGACCAGAGCGACCACCACCAATTGATGCCATACGCTTTGCTTTCACAACCAGCCCTTCGCTATTCTCAATAGTAATTTCATCAATATTGGTGACATAATCTTCGATGTCGCCAAACAATTGCCCTACCTCAGTCTTTGGAAGGCTCTGATTATTAAGTAATAACCAACCTCCTGCTGACGCCAATAATGCAAGTATAAGAACAATAATGATTTGCTTACTCATACCTACCCTCCTGAGTTTTGAGTTTGGCTGTAGGGAGCCGCCACCCGACGAGTTAGCCTAACAATCAACATCAATAAAAGTACCAATATAATGGGCGCAGCTGCGATATTAAAAAACTTAAGCCAACTACCGAGTTGCTCGATATCTTTATCCAATTGATGTTGCACATCTCTCAATGCTTTTCTAATTTCTGTTCGCTTTTCCAAAAAAGTATTAACGGCGTCTTGCTGCTCTTCTGAGATGAGCAAAGCTCCATTCTCACCTTGCTGAGACTGCAATTGAGCAAGCTGAGCATCGGTTTCATCCAACTGCTGTTGTAAGATCTTTTCCTGCTCTCTAAACTTATTTTCGGCGATAACGGTCAACTCATCGACGACAATGAATGGCCTAGCGAATGTGCCCCGACTCCTGATGCTGATAAGATCGTTACTACCACCAAGATTCTCAACAACATTGGCAATAAAGTCTCCGTTATTGGCAAAGGGCGAAAATATAGTCTGTCCAAAAAAGTTACTTTGACTTACCCAAAACCTGTCAGTCAACATATCCGTGTCGCCGACCAAAACAACATTCAGTTGATTCGTTTCAGATATATAATTAGATGCTACCTCTTCGCTCGCCGCTTCCTCAAAGGCTGAACTTGCTCTGCCTGAGATTCTTACCGCTAAAACACGGCTTTGACTATCGCTGGAAAACTGGCTACCCAACTGAACAGGATCTCTGGATACTGCATAAAGTGTATTTTCCAACAAAGCACTATTTGGTGTTGATTTAATCAATGGCTTCCAGCGCAAGCGACTTTCATTGTCTTTTGTAAAATAACCAAAAGATGCGCCGTTAATGATTTCTAAATTTGCAGTAATAACATCATCTCTATCTAGTTGGGCTTGCTGCCAACCAACGAAACCCATATGCCTTGCCACACCACCAGCTTGCGTTCGAACATCTAGACCAGCTTCTGCGTCTAATACAACGTTACCTTGATCAAATTGCACGCCCCATTTACTGAGCCATTGATTAAACTCTGACGCATTGGCTTGTCCAAAACCTCCAAGACCAGAAGAGGGGTCAGATTCATGATGGGGATCTAAATAAGCCACCATTTTATTCCCTTGCATCACATGCTGGTCAATCGCATAGGCAAGATCGTCTGACAAACCTTTAGGGTGAATAAGCATTAAAACATCGGTATCAAGTGGCAATTCAGTAGCAGTACTAGATACTTTTTCAACATCATACAGTTGCTGTAATTGTGTGTAGAAGCTCCAAGCTGGCTCAAACTGACCACTTAATGGGTTTTGCCCACCTTCTATACCTAAATCGGTCACTATAGTGACCTTAGTTTTCTTTGGTTCACTCAGTTGATAAATCAGCTTTGATAGCTCATATTCCAAAAAGCTCTCTTGGGCAGGGTCGAAGAAAGGTATTACCTTCTCATCATCAAGTGCATTTCTGGCGGCCAAGCCAAAATACACAGAGTCACCAGCACTACCAATTGAAACTGCTGTCAGATTAAATTCCGCAGCTTGATCTTCTTCTTCTGAGAAAGGCTCAGGATCGATGGCATGCAATACGATGTTGCCACCTGCAACACTTTGATATTCCTCTAGTAAACTCTGAACACGATTAGCGTAATTACGTAACTGTGTAATGCCACTAGATGCCTCATCGGAGAAGAAAAAGTACAAGTGTACAGGCTCATCAAGGGCTTTTAGTATCTTCTTACTGCCCTCAGACAAGCTGTAAACCTTGTTTTCGGTTAAATCTAAACGAATACGGTTCAATGACAGGTTATTGACCAACACTAAAGCAAAAAATAAAACAGTAGTTAATAAAAATAGTAGCGTCGAAGAAAATTTATTAGCCATCTTAATCTGCCTTCTTATTTTCAATAATAACGAGCCCAGCATAGAGCCAAACACTAATAACAATTAAAAAGTAGCCGACATCGTTAAGTGCAATAACACCCTTTGAAATCGCGTCAAAGTGGTTTAAAAAACTGAAGGAAGCAATCGTATCAATGACAATGGGAGGTACCCAGCCTTCGAATGCGTCGAGTACAATATTGCTACCACTCAACACAAACAAAAAACAAACGACAACTGACAGAATAAAAGCTACAACCTGACTCTTACTTAACGCAGACATACAAATACCTATCGCCAAGAAGGCACCAGCCATAAACCAACTACCAACATAAGCCGCTATAATGATCCCATTGTCTGGGTTACCTAAGTAGTTCACTGTTAACCACAGAGGGAAGGTAAGAAGTAATGCCACGCCCAATACTAACCAAGCAGCCAAGAATTTACCTAACATGACTTCAAAGACAGTCACAGGTAAGGTCATGATCAGCTCAATAGTGCCGCTTTTACGTTCTTCAGACCAAGTACGCATAGCCATTGCAGGAACTAAAAACAGGTAGAGCCAAGGGTGAAAGTTAAAGAAAGGTAGCAGATCTGCCTGACCGCGCTCGAACAAACCGCCAATATAAAAAGTGAAAACGCCTGACATCATTAAAAAGATGACAATAAAAACATAAGCCACTGGTGTAGCAAAGAAACTACTAAATTCACGTTTTACAATAGTACTTACATGGCTCATGGTACGACTCCTTCCTCAGTAATCTCCCTAAACACATCATCTAAGCGCCCTTGTTCTACAAAAAAATCATCAATAGGTAGTTGGTTTCTATGAATGAGATCTGTGATCGCTGGCAGAATACTGACATCAACCTCCGGAAATAGAGTCACAGTGCCACTTTTGGTGTCTATTTCCATATCTGCTACGCCAGGCAACTCGGCAAGTCCAGAAATATCTGCGGCATAACTCATGTGCAAACTAACCGCCTTGTAGTAGCGTGATTTCCTTTGTAATTCCAATGGCGTACCGTCAAATAACTTACGACCACTTGAAATGATCATCGCCCTGTTACATACAGCTGCAACCTCTTCCAATATATGTGTTGAAATGATAACGATTTTTTCTTTTGAGATATTTTGAATCAATTCACGGACTTGATGCTTTTGATTAGGATCAAGACCATCGGTAGGCTCATCAAGAATCAGAATATCGGGATCATGAATAATAGCTTGCGCTAGACCCACGCGACGCTTGAAACCTTTTGATAAGTTATCGATCGATTTATTGAGCACTTCTCTTAAATCAACTTGCTCAATGACACTATCCACACTTTCACGCTTTTTAGCACCTCCTAGTCCCCTAATTTCCGCAATAAAATGCAAGAATTGTAACGGCGTCATATCGCCGTACGAAGGTGCTCCTTCTGGCAAATAGCCAATCATAGATTGAATCTTTTGTCGCGCACGTTTTATATCCAATTCAGCGATAGTAATGCTACCACTCGATGGCTGCAGAAATCCCGTCAACATCTTCATGGTTGTAGACTTCCCTGCCCCATTAGGTCCCAAGAAGCCTAATACTTCACCCGCTTTAACATCAAACGACAAATCATCCACGGCCGTAAAATCACCAAATGACTTTGTCAGGTTCTTTACCGAAATCATAATGTCCTCATCATGAAACAACTCATTACTAACTCTGGCTACATTAAAAAGGTAGCCATTGTTCTTTTAAAATAGGTGTATGCTTACTCCAAAAAGCAAGTGCGTTAGAGTAAGCTAAAAGTGAATAATAACGAATAGAAAAATTTCAAGTAAGTAAGGCTTGATAAAAACAAGTTTTACGAGTTAAGCCTTAACAGTAGTTCATTCAATGCAACCTAAAAATAAAACGTTAGAGCACATTCGATTATGCCCGAAGTAATTCCGCCTTCTTTCAAAATTGCTCCAATAGGTGTGATCTCAACGCCCTTTAAACAGAAGTTTGGCATCCCAAGGCAACCTGGCCTAGCACCTGCTGCGCTGGGCGTTATTGATATAACGGCGCCATACGACGATATTAATGCATTTAGAGGGCTAGAACAGTTTAGTCATCTCTGGCTACTTTTTCATTTCCATAAACACGCAGATAAAAACTGGTCCCCGCTAATTCGTCCCCCTCGCCTCGGAGGTAATGAAAAAATAGGTGTTTTCGCGAGTAGAAGCACATTTCGACCGAATGGTTTGGGGCAATCTGTTGTTAAATTAAATGAAGTTAGTAAAGACAAGGGTAAAGTTACCATTACAGTGTCAGGCGTCGACTTACTCGACCAAACACCTATCATCGATATTAAACCTTACATCCCTTATTCAGATAGTATTCCTAAAGCACAAGCAGGATATGCTAGCGAGGCACCGAATAAAAATTATCCAACGGTGTTTAGCCATACCGCCACCAAACAATTAGTGCCTATAGTCACTAAGTATCCCGAGATATCTGAGTTGATTTGTCAGCTACTCTCAAATGACCCTCGCCCTGCTTACAAAAATTCTGACGATAATGCTGAATATAAGATGCAGATCTACGACTACGATTTGAACTGGGTTTTCCAGAATGACACCAATATTGTACAGAGCATTATCACGCTAAAGTGAATTACAAACGATCGTTTAAAAATTAAATGAATTATTGCGTTTATAGGCAAATGAGATTGTCGAACGTTTAGGCTCACTGGTAGAATACGTTCTTTTTAAAAGAAGCGATCCCAAACCTTATGCGTACAAGTCAGTATTTATTGTCTACACAGAAAGAAACTCCGGCAGATGCAGAAATTATCAGCCATCAATTGATGCTGAGAGCCGGCTTGGTTCGAAAACTGGCTTCGGGACTTTATACGTGGCTACCGACAGGGTTGCGTGTATTGAATAAAATTAGCCAAATTGTCAGAGAAGAAATGACAAAAGCCGGCAGTGTTGAAATATTAATGCCTGTTGTACAACCTGCAGATATCTGGCAAGAATCTGGCCGCTGGGACATGTACGGTCCAGAGTTACTCAGAGTTAAAGACAGACACATGCGCGACTTTGTTCTCGGCCCAACGCATGAAGAAGTGATTACTGATTTAGTCGACAAAGAAGTTAGCAGTTATAAACATCTACCACTTAACTTATTCCAAATACAAACAAAGTTCCGTGATGAAGTTCGCCCTCGTTTTGGTGTTATGCGCAGTCGCGAATTTATCATGAAAGATGCTTATTCGTTCCATGTTGATCAGGATAGCCTCGAAAGTACTTACCAAGATATGTTCAAAGCCTATTGCAACGTGTTTGACCGAATCGGACTTGGCTACCGTCCTGTCATCGCAGACAACGGCTCGATCGGTGGCAGTGCTTCCCACGAATTCCATGTTCTCGCTGAGTCTGGTGAGGATGCCATTGCATTTAGTACAGAGTCTGACTATGCCGCCAATGTTGAAATGGCCGAAGCAATAGCGCCAAGTTGTAGTAAAGCAGACGCTACACAAGAAAAAAACATCGTTGATACGCCAAATGCTAAAACTATCGAAGAAGTTTGTACGCAACTCTCTATTGAGCCAAGTTCGACCGTAAAAACACTCATTGCCTTAGGTGCGAACGATGAAGGTGAAGAAGAAGGTTTAGTTGCTCTGATCATTCGTGGTGACCACCAACTAAACGAGCTTAAAGCTGAGAAGTTAACCGGAGTGTTCAGCCCACTGACAATGGCTTCAGATAGCCAAATTGAGAGTGCACTAAACTGCAAGATAGGCTCTATTGGTCCTTGTAATTTATCAATCCCTGTTATCGCTGATCGCTCAGCTGCTCATTTAAGTGATTTCACTTGCGGCGCTAATGACAATGGAAAGCACTTTTCTGGCGTTAACTGGGATAGAGATATTCAAGATTACACAGTGGCGGACATCCGCAATATCCAATCGGGCGATCCATCACCTTGTGGGCAAGGCAAAATAGATATTAAACGTGGTATTGAAGTAGGCCATATATTCCAACTAGGTGATAAATACTCACAGGCTATGAATTGTGGTGTTCTGAATGAGAACGGAAAACATCAATTGCTTTCTATGGGCTGTTACGGGATCGGAGTTACTCGAATTGCTGCTGCTGCGATTGAACAAAACCACGACAAACACGGTATTATCTGGCCAGAAGCGATAGCACCGTTTAAAGTTGTGATAATTCCTATGAACATGCATAAGTCTCATCGAATTAAAGATGTCGCCGAAAAC
>CAZVDU010000128.1:0-10171 GCA_964625615.1 uncultured Pseudoalteromonadaceae bacterium
AAGTAGATTGATAACACGTTGAAATTTAAAAAGCGCGATTTTATATCGCGCTTTTTTATTGGTATTGTATGAGATCATTTATTGATGTATCCAGACTTTGTCGGCCTAACTGTCCGCCGATAGCGCAAACCAGAAACATGACACCTAATACGATGCCAATTAACCAAGTGAAGTCGGGCGTGTAGTTGAGGGAGAATTGAGATTGATAAATCAAGTGGCCGGCAATCCATGTGCCTAGAACGGCCCCTAGGCTAGCAACCCCAGAAACTGTCAGCCAATCGTATAGGGTAAGCCTTGCGCATTGGGATTTTGATAAACCCATACTCATGAGTAACCCGTTTTTTTGCTTATCGTTATTTTCATGGCCTTTAATCGACGCTGCTATAACTAAAGCAGACATGAGTAAAATCATTGATGCGAACCCTATCGTCAGTTTTGAGACAATCGCTAAGGTATCGTCATAACGTTGAGTTAACTCGTGAAGAGGCACTAAGGATAACGTTGGGTTTTCTTCCCACAATTGTTTTAACAAAGACCAAGCTGGATCTGGTAGTTCCATGCTGCCCATATAATAGGTATTTGTGGTGATATTCGTTCGCATCGACTCTGGCGCTTGAAACCAGAATGTGACTGAACCTCCCCCTGGTTTGTAGGCATGGCTGGCAACGAGTTCAAATTCATAGTGCTGACCTTGGATTGCGAATGTAAGCAAGTCACCGAAGGCAAGACCCATATCACTAATTACCTCTGATTCTACTGATACTTGTTGCCATTGTGGCGTTTTGGGCCCCCACCACTTTCCTGCTGTCAGTTTATTATTGGGGGGAATGGCGTCTGACCAGCTCAACCTTATGGGGTTTTGTAAGGTTGCTAGTGCGTCACTTGGGACTCTGGCATAAGTGTTCAATGGAATTTTATTAACACTTATCAGTTTTGCTGACGTATAAGGGCGAAGTTGGCGGATATTACTGTTGGTTTTAGAAGCCCATGATTGAACGAGTGAGAGGTCCTTGGCACTGAGTTCTGAAATAATTAAGTTTCCGTCATGGGTGCGTGTATTGCGCTCAATTTCTGTACCAATATCTTTCATTAGCATAAGAGTGAATAGCAGCAATAAGCAGCACAAACCTAATCCCATAATTTGAGTGGCTTTATTCAAAATACGCTGCCTCATCAGGAAAAAGGCAACGGACAGCAAACCTTGGTTTCGTTGACCCCAATACTCTCCAACTCTTAGAATAATCCAAGTCATCAGTACCATGGCCGTTAAAGCAATGAGCATAGATCCTAAGGTTAATGCCGTTAATTGTGGGTTATCAGAATAATACGCAGCCAATAACGATAAGCTGGCAAAATTCCAAAATAATCGGGTAGTAAGTGCTCGGTGATCTTGTGGTGCCCGAATAAGCCTGACGATAGAAACATGATAAAGCGACCAAAAAGCAGGGAATTGAAAAGCGATGAGCAGCAAGCCTGCCAACCCCCAGGTTTTTGTCAACGTATTTAGATGCCACCCCCATTCTATCTCAGGGAATTGCGCTGTTAGTTGATTAACAATCAAGTATTCAGCACCGTAAGCAAACACGATCGCAGCCATACTGATGGATACGAACCCAATTAACCATTGAATAGCCGTGATTGAAAGGCACCGGTTTGTTGATTCACCGAAGCTTAGATACAGTGCTATGCGCCTTTTCTGGCGTTCAATATAACCCTGACTAGTCATGTCGATAGCGATAGCTGCCATGAAAAAAATGATGACCGAAGCCAAGCCTAGGAAGTTTTCAGTGCGCTGCCAAAAAAGTGATAATGGGTGTTTACCCTCGTCCTTACCCACTAGAGAAAAGTCTGGAAGGTTGTTTTCTTGCCAGTGTTTAATCTGAATTCGTTGATCACTGTCCGCATTAATGAGGTACCGATATTGGTGTCGGCTTGAGTGAAATAAACTTTGCGGCAATGATGATTCATGAACCATGGCTCGCATATCAACAGAATGGCCTTCTAATAACCTGTCTGGTTCGTGTAATAAAATGGCAGAAACGGTTAGGCGTTGACTGGCAATGAGCAACTCATCGCCGACACCAATGGATAGTGAAGCAGCAAGCCGCGGTCCAACCCATACTTGGTTAATATCGGGCCCTCGTTGTGAATCTTGGCCTATACCACCTTTTGATTGACTTGTTTTAAGGCTTCCTTGTAAAGGATAGGAGTCGCTTACGAGTTTTACCTGAGCTTTCTGGTAGGCATCCTCATGCGTAATAACCAAGGGTATTTGTTGCGTATGCTCAATGTTCTTGGAAAGGCTATTGAGCGTTTGTTGCTGCTCTTCAGGCATCGGACGATAGCCTGATATAACTAAATCGGCACCGAGTAGATTATTTAGGTTGTTGTTAAGGTAGCGCTGTATAGACGCGCTGGATAAGGAAAGTGTCATTAGAAAAAGCAACAATATGAATTGCGTGAACAAGCCAATTTTGCCATCTGTGTTTTTTATCTCTTGGCGAACGTTTTGTATAGCAATGGGTGCAACAATCATTTTTTATGCTCCAAGCAGCCGTTTTCGAGCAGATAACGGGTATCTGCGCGCGCAGCGATTTTTTCACTATGCGTCACTATGATTAGGGTACTTTGTTGATCTCTAGCGAATGAGAACATTAAGTCCGTAATCTGTTGTGAAGTATTGCCGTCCAGATTGCCTGTTGGTTCATCGGCAAAGATGAGCGAAGGGGTTGTTACAAAAGCTCTGGCAGTAGCGACACGTTGTTGTTCCCCCCCACTCAGTTGGCTGGGTTTATGATTTTCACGTTCCCCCAAACCTACTCTTTGTAGCCATTCTCTAGCGATACTGTAAGCATTTTTCTCGCCTTTCAGACGCAATGGCAGAGCAATGTTGTTCAGAGCATCAAGTTCCGGCATCAGGTGAAACTGCTGAAAAATAAAACCTGATTGCCGCCTAATGCTTGTAGGTGATGCTTTTTTCCCTTCTAACATGAATTCCACTTGCCCCATACGAGGGGATTCTAATCCTGCAACTAATGACAGGAGGCTCGACTTACCCACACCTGATTGACCAATAATTGCGTAACTATGGTTTTGCACGAATTGAGCTGATAAGGATTCGAATAAGGTTATCTTACCTTCAGGTGCCTCGAAGTAGTGTCCTACTTTCTTGAGTGTGATCTGATTCAATATTATATCTCCTCTATTTTGAGTGAGAGCATAAAACGGTCAATGTCAAATCAATGTGAAATGATTTTTATCGTTGTGTTTGACAGAGTTTTGACATGTCCATTGTTACAATGAATATATGTAATGCCATTTTAATGAGCATGTCAGCCGTCGATGAAAGGAAGAATATATGCGTATTTTAATTGTTGAAGACAACGTCGATATTCAAGCAAATATTGCCGATTACTTCGAAGAAGCCTATCGATTAGATTTCGCCTATACAGGCGAACAAGGCATTAATCTGGGGCTAAAAAATGAATATGATGTGATTGTGTTAGATATCCTGTTACCAGGAAAAGACGGTATAGAAGTATGTAAGCTATTGCGCCGAGAGTTAGCGTTTCATGTTCCTATTCTTATGTTAACCGCAAGAGATACAATAGATGATAAGGCATCAGGTTTTGATGCTGGTGCTGACGATTACTTGGTTAAACCTTTTTCGTTGAGGGAGCTTAAAATGCGTATTGAAGCTTTGTCTCGGCGTCCAAAAGTAAGGAATAGCCTTACCCTCCAATATGCTGATCTGACTCTTAACATGACAACGCATGTGATTGAGAGTAAGCGCCACAAGGTTAGCCTTAATAAAAAAGAAGCGATTATTTTAAGCTTGCTTGTTCAAGCTGCTGAACACATTGTTACTAGTGACACCCTATGCGACAGGTTGTGGGGGGAAGATTTGCCTGAATCTGGCGCATTAAGAACACATATCTATAATTTGCGTAAAGCGCTCAAAAAGCTAAAAGCTCAATGTGAAATTAAGACCGAAAGGGCTAATGGTTATCGATTATCTATTAAGGATAGTGATGTCAGATCATAAGAGAAAAGTTCGGTATTTGATCGTAAGCAATTACCTTAAGTCTATGTTGGTTATGTTTTGTATGGCCGTTTCTTTAATGGTGCTGATGGGGTTTGATTTGGAAGATCAAATTTTCGGTTATCAGATAGGTGAACGTGCAGACCGATTGGTTGTTGAACTTAATGAAAAACAGAGTTTGAGTGGCACAGTCAATGCACTAGAAATGATCTATTACGTTGGTCGGGAAAATTTACCAGAGTGGCTTGAATCTCAGATTGATCCTGATTGGGGAGGGAAAGGTTACGAGATTTTTGCCAAGGAAAGAGGGCACTTTCACCTGGCAATGAGAACGTTAGTGACAGGAGAAAAGCTTTACCTTTTATTCAATGCTAGACCCTACATAAGGTCGACAACTCAGATTAAAGATTACCTTAAAATTATTGCTTTAATGGGAGGACTAACATTGTTTATATCCCTTTATTTTACACAATCAATGGCGAAAAAACTGAGTCAACCGATTGAAGCTATGACCAAAGCACTCTCTAAAGGAGGTGATGAAGAAGCGTTAAATAAAATCGACACGTCGTATGCGGGAGAATTGCGAGCTTTGTGTGAGGCTATTACTGAACGGGACAAGCGAATTGAGTCATTGATGACTAGAGAACGTCAATTTAATCGTGACGTCAGTCATGAATTGAGAACGCCTTTGACTATTGCAATTGGGTCCTTGGAATTGATGGAACAAGAACATGTTCATAGTAAAGTATTCAATAGGTTAAAGTCCGCAGTAACAGACATGCAGATACTTACTGAAGGTGTTCTCTGGTTAGGTAGAGATGCCAATAAAAAAGTAAGCTGCAGTGCATATCAGGTATGTCAACGGGCTATTAGTATGCATAGCCATTTAGTCAAGACAAAAGCGGTCGAGGTTATATTGGCCGTTGAAAATGATGTGCGAATACCACTGCCCGAACCTGTCGCTTTTATCGTCGTTGGGAACATATTACGTAATGCATTAACTTATACCGATGTCGGCAATGTTACTATCCAAGCCTTTGAACGTTTGGTGATATTCGACGATACAGGTGTAGGTTATGGTAATGCATCTGACAAAAGTACGGGGTTTGGCATCGGACTTTCTCTTGTTGAGCGCCTATGTTTGCATTTTGGTTTAGCGTTCGATATCTCATCAGAAATTGGTAAAGAAGGGAGCTGTGTTCGGATATCGTGGTAACGGCTATCTGATTGTGATTGTAAGGATTGGTTGTTCAGTTACAAAAATATCCCTCACTCTCTATTGAACGTGAGGGATAGGGATTAGGGTAAAGCGGGCTAAATGTAATCGAACTCTTGATTGTTAAGAGCCATCAAATCGTCTGCATTATCCAATAAGTTTGTTTTATAACCGTTCCTTCTCGGTAGCATACGTTTCATATAAAAAGCACAGGTTTTAGCTTTACCTTCTTTGATCAGGTTATTGCTGCTTTGACTGGCAGTATCTGCCATGCTTAACCAAATAACACCAAGCAGTGAATAGGCACTGTAATGCATAAAATCTGTAGCGGCAGCAGCTAAATCCACAGGATTAAGCGTTTTAACTTGTTGCGCCGTTTGTTGCCATTCTTCCAGTATGGCTGTAGCTTGTTCTTTAGCCTCAGTGTTCTGGATCTGAGCGACTTTTTCTGCAAATAGCGCATGTGTATCCTCTAACATGGTGCCTGTCTTATCTCGTGCTAGCTTACGTGAGATAAGATCTAACGCCTGAATACCATTGGTTCCTTCATACAATTGAGTTATGCGGGCGTCACGAACAAGTTGCTCCATTCCCCATTCTCTTATGTAGCCATGCCCGCCATAGACCTGAACTCCCAAGTTGCTCAACTCAGTGCCCATATCAGTCATAAAGCCTTTTACGATAGGTGTTAAGAATGCGATAACATTATTAGCCTTGGCTTTGGCTTCTTCATTGCCAAACCGCTCAATATCCATCTGCTGTGCATAAATGAATGATAATGCGCGGCAACCTTCGGTTAGGGACTTTTGCGTTAAAAGCATACGCCTAACGTCAGGGTGATGGATGATAGCATCAGCTTTGTCGGTAGGTTGTTGAACACCTTGTGCAGCTCTGGATTGCAGGCGATCACGTGCATATTCTAATGCGCCTTGATAGGCCGCTTCACTGATACTGAGACCTTGTAGACCAACTTGGAAGCGAGCATCGTTCATCATGGTGAACATGCAAGCTAGCCCTTGATTTGGCCCACCCACTAACCAACCTTTGGCTGAATCGAAATTCATGACGCAAGTTGGGCAACCTTTAATGCCCATTTTCTTTTCTAAGCTGCCCACTGATAGTGTGTTCGCTTGCCCTAGTTGCCCACCATCATTTACCATGATTTTAGGGACTAAGAACAGGCTAATGCCTTTCACACCTGCTGGCGCGTCAGGTAATCTCGCTAAGACAAGGTGAATGATGTTGTCGGTCCAATCCTGATCGCCACCAGATATAAAGATTTTGCTACCGGTGATTGCATAGCTACCATCATCTAGTGGCTCCGCTTTTGTGGATAATAAACTTAAATCTGTACCTGCTTGAGGTTCTGTCAGGCACATTGTACCTGTCCACTCACCACTGATGAGCTTAGCAAGATATGTTTGTCTTAAATGTTCGTCACCGTGTTTAGTGACGGCCAATACAGCACTTTCAGTCAACATACTCAGTAGGCGCCAACTCGTATTGGCAGAGTTCAGCATCTCCTGTACAGGAACAGCCATCGAGTTAGGTAAATCTTGACCATCATACTCTGCACTGCCGAGCATAGCGTTCCAGCCGTTGGCAATATAGTCATGGTAGGCGCTCGCGAACCCTTCAGGTGTTGTGACTTTGCCATCTTCCAATTTACAACTTTGCTCATCACCTGTGCGATTAAGGGGAGATAACACTTCTTCTGCAAATTTACTGCCTTGGGAAAGGATCTCGTTAACTAAATCAGCATCAAAGTCGTTAAGGCCTAGTTGTTGGTAGTGGTTCTGAGTTTTTAACCAGTCATGCAATAGGAACTGCATGTCAGCTATCGGCGCTTTGTAAGTAGGCATAATATTTCTCTATACCGGTGATTGAACTTATCGCTTAAAACTAGCACATCGGACCAGTAATGGGAATCGATTTTGTTGCAGATACACCAATAGCAGTCATTTTGCTGTTTGGTTAAACATGTCACGGATAAATAAGAGGTTGCCTGGGTCTCGCCAATCCTTATTCGGCGTATCAAAGGGGTCAATAAGTAATATTTTTGATGTTTCTTTTTTAGACCAATGAGGGACTGGGAATTCTTTAATATCACCGTTAAATCCTGCGTCAAGTTGACATTGGTAGTAACGTAATCCTTGCTCATCATCTCCAAGAAAGTGATTAACTTCTAGGTTAAATCCCGTCATTTCCCAAGCTGCCCTGTGCGCAGTACATTGAGCACTTTCCTGAGCCTGGCTCTTGCCTGCTGGTAATTCAAGTTTGTCGACTCCCTTCTTTTGGATCACCATCAGAAGTTCTTCGATTCTGACAACACAAACTGCATTGTTTGAAATATTTTCTATACTATCTCTGTCTACACGGCACGCGGGTTCAGAAGGGGATTCGCTGCGACAAGCGACGATGAGAACGCTCGATAGCACTGCTATAATTCGCGCCAATTTTACTGCAGTCATTAAATGCACTGTTTTAATTTGCCTTAGTTAACGTGTATTGATTTCACTGTATCGCTTTTCAGCAATGACATGATATTCATATGAGACAGTTTACATGCAATGTAGCCGTCTACATATATGTGACAAGCACATGCTGAATAACTGTCTATATTTAACGTTAATCAATAGTCATCAGCAACAGGCTTATACCTGTAGTCATAGATGTACTTACGTACTTATTTGGATTTAAGGATTTATAAATGTCTAAAAAAACTGGTCTATCTCCACTCTGGATAGCTGTTTTTCTGCTTATTGGTTTACTTGTATATATATATTATCCAAGGCCTGTAAGTCAGCAGACGCGTACACCAACTGCTACGCCCGTTGTCACTCATAAGGCTTCAGTAGAGGAATTTGCTGTTGTTATCGAAGGTTTGGGTACAGCTCGAGCCAATGAGGCGTTAATGATAACAGCACAAGAATCCGAGTTCGTTCAAAGTATAGATTTCGGAGACGGTGACGTTGTTGAGAAAGGCCAATTGTTATTGCAGTTGAATGATCGTGAAGAATTAGCTCGTCTTAAAGAAGTCGAGGTTAATCTACAAGAGGCGAATCGACAATTGACCCGCCTGACAAACCTAGCAAAAGAGAATGCAACATCAGCACAATTACTGGATGAGCAGCAAGCCAGAGTGAAAAGCCTTGCAGCACAAAAAGATGTCATTAATGCACAGATGGAAAAATTACAAGTTAGGGCACCTTTTTCAGGTAGGTTAGGACGCAGAGAAGTTAGTATCGGTGCACTCATAAGGCCGGGTGATACCATTACGACACTTGATGATGTTAGCGTGATTAAAGTCGACTTTAATTTATCAGAAGCCAATCTACCGAGCGTGACAGAAGGACAGATTGTTGAAGCTACGTCGGTTGCTTATCCTGGAGAAATGTTTACAGGGAAGATAAGCAGTGTTGATTCTCGAGTTGACCCGATAACGCGTGCGATTCAAGTGCGAGCTGATATTGACAACTCAGATTTTAAATTAAGACCCGGTATGTTGCTAACGGTTAGTGTGCAAAAGCGTATTTTAAATACCTTAGTGCTACCTGAAAAAGCTGTTATACCTATCGAAGATAAACACTTTATTTTCGTCATTAATCAGGACAATGTAGCATCGCAGAAAGAAATCGAAATAGGTCAGCGTAAACCAGGCCTTGTTGAAGTTGTTTCAGGCCTTAATGCTGGTGAGGACGTTGTTGTTGAAGGGACTTTGCGGTTGCGTGAAGGCAGCAAAGTTAAAATTTTGGAGGGCGTATGATTTTATCTGATATCTCAGTTAAACGCCCTGTATTTGCAACCGTTGTTAACCTTTTACTTATTGTCTTTGGTGTCGTAGCGATCAGTTTACTGTCGTTACGTGAATACCCTGATATCGATCCGCCTATTGTTTCAATCAACACTAATTACCCGGGTGCGTCGGCATCTATCGTAGAATCTCGTATTACGCAGCTGATTGAAGATCGGATTAGTGGTATTGCGGGTATTAAGAATGTTACATCGAGCAGTCGAAATGGCCGTTCTTCAGTCAGTATCGAATTTGAACTAAGCCGCGATATCGATGCTGCATCGAATGATGTCAGGGAACGCGTCAGTCGTGTATTGAGTGTTTTGCCCGAGCAAGCAGATCCACCTGAAGTGTTTAAATCGGATTCAGATGAAGATGTTATTGTTTGGTACAACCTGCGTAGCGACAACCTATCTGTCAGAGAGTTAACTGATTATGCCGATCGCTTTCTTGTCGACAAACTATCAATAGCAAATGGCGTTGCGAGGGTGCGCATTGGTGGTGGTCGCGAATATGCCATGAAAGTGTGGCTCGATAGAAATGCTATGGCAGCTCGTGACATCACTGTTGCCGATATTGAGCGAGTAATTCGTTCTGAAAATGTTGAGTTGCCTGCCGGTGAAGTACAGTCGTCTGATCGAGATTTTGAAGTTCGCGTAGCGCGCACTTTCTTAAAGCCTGAAGACTTTGCCGAGTTAACTATTAAGCAAGGCCTGGATGGTTACTTGGTCAAGCTTGGTGAGGTTGCCCATGTGGAGCTAGGTGCTGCGGACGATGAAACTGAATTTCGTGGTGACGGCGTGAATATGATTGGTTTAGGGATCGTCAAGCAATCCAAAGCCAATACACTGGAAGTTGCGCGCGCTGCAAAAGCTGCAATTCGGCAAATTGAAGAAACCCTACCAGAAAATATATTCATCGTTCCGAGCTATGACTCATCTGTTTTCATCGAAGAATCTATCAATGAGGTATACAACACACTTGGCATAGCGATGTTTATGGTCGTTGTGGTTATCTATTTATTCCTCGGTAACGTGAGAGCAACATTAATCCCCGCTGTTACTGTGCCAGTGTCGCTAGTGGCTGCTTTTACCGTCATGTATGCCTTGGGCTTTTCAAT
>CAZVDU010000128.1:10271-11873 GCA_964625615.1 uncultured Pseudoalteromonadaceae bacterium
TAGACAAGACGATTCATCAGCCCATATTAACCTTCTTGCTCGTTGCCGGCAGTGTTGTCGCATTGATCGGCTTAATACAACAAGTGCCTAGCGAGTTTGTTCCAAGAGAAGATCGCGGTAACTTCTTTGTTTCTGTATCTGCTGCTGAAGGAGCGAGTTTCGAGAGTAATGCTGCAAACCTGAAAAAGATTGAAGATATTCTCTTACCTTACTTGGAAACGGGTGAAATGAAGCGCGTAATCGTGCGTACCCCAGGTTTTGGTGGAACAGCAGGTGTTGCCGTTGTAGGTGCTGCGGACTGGCAAGATCGCACTCGCTCAACCTTTGATTTGATGGGTGAGGTTAGTGGTAAGCTAGCTCAAATTCCAGATGTTCGTGCATTTGCTATTATGCGTTCTAGCCTTGGTGGCCGTGGGTTAGGGCGGCCTGTGCAATTTGTATTACAAGGTAATACGTATGAAGAATTGGTACGTTATCGGAACATACTGATACAAAAAGCGTCAGAAAACCCTAATTTACTCAGGCTAGACTCTGATTACAAAGAAACACTGCCACAGTTATTGATTAATATCGATCGTGACAGGGCTGCTGATTTGGGTGTTTCTATTGGCGACATAGGTCGTACCTTAGAGACCATGTTAGGGCAACGCCGTGTATCAACTTACCTCGACCGTGGTCAAGAATATGATGTGATCATGGAAGGTAAGGAAGAAGATTTCCGTAGCCCTCAGAGTATTGATAATCTTTATGTACGTTCACAGCGCAGCAATCAGCTTATTCCGTTGAGTAACTTGCTGACAGTCAGCGAGCAAGCAACATCTGCTACGTTAAATCGTTATAACCGTGCGCGTAGTATTACTATTAGCGCTAACTTAGCCCCCGGTTATGCATTAGGTGATGCGTTAGAATATTTGCGTAATATTGCGTTGACCGAATTACCAGATGAAGTCTCTATTGATTACAAAGGTGAATCCCAACTCTACCAAGAGTCAGGCAATTCAGTGCTATTTATTTTTGCGTTAGCTTTAGCTATTACGTATTTGATATTAGCCGCGCAGTTTGAGAGCTTTATTCATCCTCTAGTGATTATGTTGACTGTACCTCTTGCTCTGGTAGGTGCGTTTATTGGGCTCTACTTTGCCGGTATGTCGATGAATATATACAGTCAGATAGGTCTTGTTATGTTGATAGGCTTGGCCGCTAAGAACGGCATACTGATTGTTGAATTTGCTAACCAATTGCGTGATGCTGGTTACGAATTTGAAATTGCCCTACGTCGAGCAGCAGCTTTGCGCTTGCGGCCGATTGTAATGACAGGGTTTACAACCGTGTTTAGTGCGCTGCCGTTGGTGATTGCCACAGGGCCAGGATCTGAAAGCCGGGCTGTTATTGGTATGGTTATATTCGCTGGTGTAAGTATTTCTGCCTTTATGACTCTCTTTGTAGTCCCTACGGCCTACAATTGGCTAGCAAAGAATACTGGATCACCGCTGGAGCTTGAACACAAACTTCAAGATCTTGAAAAGGAAACACCATACAAAAAAGGTGAGATTCATTAAAGTAGGGTGATTGAATAGACAAAAGGCGCCAATTGGCGCCTTT
>CAZVDU010000129.1:0-11833 GCA_964625615.1 uncultured Pseudoalteromonadaceae bacterium
ACTCCATGGGCACGAGACAAAGTCGAACAACTGTATTTGAGAACCTTTCACGATTAATTCACTTATTAATTGCCTGTTTTCATGTTTTTTAATGAAAGTTTATTTCATAAAAAGCTATTATTAATATGCTGATTAATAGCTGGCATAATGTCAGATAGGCCTTATAAACCGACCCTTATCAATTGCTTTAGAATAATCTTTAGCTGTTTTTCGAAGCTTCTCGGTGTTAATACCTTGCTGTAAAAGAACTGATTCCACCTGGACAATATCAAGATCTTCAACATCATGCTCTACTGCAATTGTTCCCCAAATATAGGCCTTGTCAAACTCTTCTAATTTCATGTAAATAGTGGTTAAACTGCTAAAGATAGTGGTGTCAATCTCGCTCCCTTTTTCATGTAATTCTAATGCATGGTGTAATGTCTTGATTGTTTTAGGTAGATCAAACTTGGTATAGTAAGAAGCCAATGCGACTTGCAGCTCTGACGTTTCTAGTTCTCCCGTATCTCTATAATTCATAAAGGTTTCTAATGCTTTTTCATCATTGTTACGAGACCAGTGATAATACAATAAGTGAGGATCAATTGAGCCTTTCGTGGCACGCGATAAACGCTTAAGCTCTCGCTCAGCGGTTAATAAACCTTCCACTCGACCAGCTTGTTTTTCTTTGAATTTTATATGTTCTATTTTGGACGCTTTATCAATACACTTTTTGTAATCTTCAAAGCCAAGCAATAAATCATATTTGTTGATGTCCTTGGGAATGACAGAATCGTTATGTCTCGCCCTGATAATGATGGACTTCTCAGCACGACACCAGCTATCAGCGTTCAAGTCGGAACAGAACGTGGGGGAGTCCTCGCAAATACTCGCGATTGATTTCTCAGAGAAACCATCACACCCTATTAGAGAAAAAGTCACAATAACTAGCAAAGTCCGTAGCATACGTTTTAGCGCTCTATGATGAAAAATTACAAATAAAACAGTCGAATTAGCCCAAACTAGATAATTTCTGTAATTTAAATCCAGTTTGTTGCAACCCCATGCATTCATTTAGAATGCGCGGCGTCTTGTAACCTTATAAGTAATGAAAGTATAGGTAAACTAAAATCATGAACCAAGAGTTTGAGCAACAATTATTATCTAGCTGGCAAGAGCGCCAAGAATTCGCAGAGCGTATGCAACCATTATTGGGTAAATTGTATCGTGACCAAGCGGTTGAAGTGAGTGTTTATGGAAGGCCACTTCTAGGTGTAACCAGTATTGATATTATTAAGGCTCACAGAGCGGTTAGACTGTTCGAATCGCAAAAACTGCGATTACGTGAGAGCTGGCCGTTGCTTGAAGCGTTGAGTGAGTTAAAGTTAGCTCCTGGTAGAGTTGATTTAGGTAAGTTGGCGTTTCAATATCATCATGCCGAACATTCACATGACTCCATTGATTCTTTCTTGAGAGAGAAGCTTGTTGATTTAGTTGATGTTGAAGATCGCC
The DNA here is from genome assembly GCA_964625615.1 of uncultured Pseudoalteromonadaceae bacterium. GTDB lineage: Bacteria > Pseudomonadota > Gammaproteobacteria > Enterobacterales > Alteromonadaceae > M269. The sequence goes on from CAZVDU010000129.1 coordinate 1,492, forward strand.
ATGACAATCAAGATGTCGTGCTTTATGGCTTTGGTCGTATTGGGCGTTTGATGGCTCGCTTGCTTATCGAGCGTCACGGCACTAATAATAAATTACGACTACGTGCCATTGTTGTTCGTGGTGGTAAAGAAGGCGATCTCGAAAAACGTGCTAGTTTACTCCGCCGAGATTCAGTGCACGGTCCATTCAATGGCAGTATTACCGTTGATCATGAGCGTAACGCTATCAAAGCGAACGGCGTGTTCATTAAAGTTATTTACGCCAATAATCCGACTGAAGTTGATTATGAACAATATGGCATTAAAAAAGCTATTGTTATCGACAACACGGGCATGTGGCGTGATGAAAAGGGGCTAGGGCAGCACCTTGAATCTAAGGGTGCTGGAAAAGTTATCCTGACTGCACCTGGTAAAGGTGATATTAAAAACATCGTGTTTGGTGTTAACGACAATGAAATCGAGTTGACTGATACAATTATGTCAGCAGCGAGTTGCACGACTAATGCAATTACGCCTGTACTTAAAGCTATCGATGAAAAGTTTGGTATTGCACATGGTCACGTTGAAACGGTGCACTCTTATACCAATGACCAACACCTGATTGATAACTTCCACAAAGCTGATCGCCGTGGTCGAAGTGCCGCACTTAATATGGTACTAACAGAAACAGGCGCTGCCAAAGCGGTAGCTAAGGCTTACCCTCAACTTGCTGGGAAGTTGACAGGTAACGCGATTCGTGTGCCAACACCTAATGTGTCTATGGCGATATTAAACCTGCAATTGAATGAATCTAGCAGTAAAGAAGATATGAACGAATATATGCGCCACATGTCTTTGTTTTCTGAGCTGCAAGATCAAATTGACTTTACCAATTCAACAGAGGTGGTTTCTAGCGATTTAGTGGGTTCTCGTTGTGCAGGTATATTTGATGCGCAAGCTACTATTGTGTCTGACAATAGCGCGACGCTTTACGTGTGGTATGACAATGAGTTTGGATACAGTTGCCAGGTTATGCGTGTTGTGCAGGAGATGGCAGGGTTACATTATCCAGTATTGCCCTAGTCACACTGAATAGGCTTTGTATTTTTTGACAAGAGGCGGTAATGTTTACCGCCTTTTTCCTTTCTAAACATTAGAGCCTGTTTTTCAATTTTACTGCTAGGTAATAAGTTGTATGTCTAACCCTATTATTAATAACCCCGATGTGTTTAAAGAGTTGCCGACGGATGAGAACTCAAAAGGTGTTGCTCAAAAGCTAAAAGGTTGGGCTAAAGAGCTGACTATTTTTGCTGTCATTTTTTTCGGGATAATGGCTTGGCAAACGAAAGATATGCTTAATACTGATGGCAGTGTTAGCGTAGACGCCACTGTACTTCCAACACTTGTCGGCACAACCATGCCTTTGGCGGAGAGTGGAAAGCCAACCTTGGTTTATTTTTTTGCACCTTGGTGCAGCATATGCAAATTAAGCATAGGTAATTTAGAAGGCCTCAACACTGACAAATTCAATATTGTGACAGTTGCATTAGACTATGACAGTATTGAAGCAGTGCAAGGTTTTGCACAAGAACAAGGACTCACAGTGCCTGTACTATTGGGGACAAGGGATCTAAAAGAGAAATTTAAGATTAAGGGGTATCCAAGCTACTATTTGCTGGATGAGAATAAAAAAGTGGTCTCTAAATCCTATGGTTACAGCTCAACCCTTGGCATGAAGCTCAGAGCTTGGGCTAATAGCTAAATGTTATGAATTCGATACGCCTATTAGGGCGTAAGGGTTACATATTTAGTCACGCTACTTTTCAGTTATGCTATGCTCCGAATATTCTAATAACAACCCTACAGTTGACATGAAAATAACCAGCAATTTCGATAGCGGAAACGTCAATGTTGTGACCGCAGAGTCGCCTAGTAATATCCAATTATCTATCAATAAAGACAACCAGTCTGACTTTTATCAGTGGTTTCATTTTAAGCTTGATTCTACACCTATGGTCGAGCATAAAATGACGCTGATTGATTTAAAGCAATCTGCTTACCCAGATGGTTGGAAAGATTATCAAGCCGTTGCTTCTTACGATAGAAAAGAGTGGTTCAGAGTTGATAGTGAATTTGATGGCGACAAACTCGTTATTGAGCATACTCCCGAATTTAACCACACCTATTACGCTTATTTTGCACCTTATGGTTATGAGCGTCATTTAGATTTATTAGCTTGGGCACAGTCGTCTTTTGACTGTCAGCAAGTTAATTTGGGTGAAACTATAGACGGGCGAGACTTATCAATGTTGATTGTTGGTGAGCCTGCCGACGATAAAAAGGTTATTTGGATCACTGCAAGGCAACATCCGGGTGAGACAATGGCCGAATGGTTGATCGAAGGTCTATTGGAAAGGTTGTTAGATGATGAAGATGGTATTGCGCGCTCCCTGTTGGATAAGTGTGTATTCTACGTTGTGCCTAATATGAACCCTGATGGATCTTATCGTGGGCACCTGAGAACGAATGCTGCAGGAGTGAATCTAAACAGAGAGTGGGCTGAACCAAGCATGGAAAAGAGCCCTGAAGTTTACTTAGTGTTGTCTAAGATGCGCGAAACCGGTGTTGATATGTTTTTGGATGTGCACGGTGATGAAGCGCTCCCCTACAATTTTGTTGCTGGTTCTGAAGGTAATCCAAATTACAGCCCGAAAATTGCCGCCTTAGAAGATCATTTTAAACGTGTTTTTATGCAGACCACGCCAGAATTTCAAGACACCTATGGCTACCCTAAAGATGAACCAGGGCAAGCTAATATGACCGTCGGATCTTGTGCCGTTGGCAACGAGTTTAAGTGTTTGTCCTACACTCTTGAGATGCCTTTTAAAGACAACGCTGATTTGCCTGATCCTGCTTTTGGTTGGTCCCCTAATCGATGCAAACAATTGGGCGAAGATGTATTAGTGGCTATTCATGCGGTAGCTGATACGTTACGCTAATAAGCAGAAAAACTAACATGATTAATTTAATAACAATAATGATTAAGGAGAATATCTTTGGAATCCGTCTCTAATATACTGCTGACTCTCGATGGTTTTTTGGGAAGTTCTTGGTGGTTCCCTTATGCTTTATTAGGTACAGGCTTATTCTTCACCATTTACCTTAAATTCCCACAAATTCGTTACTTCAGGCATGCTACCAAGGTCGTGAGTGGCAAGTTTGATAAAGGTGGAGAACCAGGTGATACTTCTCACTTTCAAGCGTTAACTACAGCGCTATCAGGTACCGTGGGTACGGGTAATATCAGCGGTGTTGCACTAGCAATATTTGTTGGTGGACCTGCCGCTATTTTTTGGATGTGGGCAACCGCATTTTTCGGTATGACAACCAAATTCGTAGAGGTAACTTTATCGCACAAATACCGTGTTAAAACGGATGACGGCACTATGGCTGGTGGTCCCATGTATTACATGGACAGGCGCTTAAACATGAAGTGGCTGGCGGTTGCCTTTGCAATAGCGACAGTATTGAGCTCATTCGGTACAGGTAACTTACCTCAGATAAACGGCATTGCCAGTAGTATGGAAGCGACATTTGGTTTTAACCCAATGTATGTGGGTGGTGTTTTGGCCGTGCTTTTAGCTTTGGTCATTTTGGGCGGTATTAAGCGTATAGCTTCTGTAACGTCTAAAATTGTCCCTATTATGGCGCTTATTTATTTGGTAGGTGCGTTAGCGGTTATCTTTGCTAACGCAGGCAACATTGGACCTGCTTTCGTGTCTATCATTGGTGATGTCTTTTCGGGTTCTGCTGCCGTTGGTGGATTCTTAGGTGCTGGGATTGCAGCTGCTTTTACAAAAGGTGTTAACCGTGGTTTGTTCTCGAATGAGGCCGGTCAAGGTTCTGCACCGATTGCTCACGCGGCCGCAAAAACAGAAGAGCCTGTGTCTGAAGGTATGGTGTCTATTCTAGAGCCTTTCATCGACACCATCATTATTTGTACAATTACTGGTTTGGTTATTCTTTCTTCGGGTGTTTGGACAGAGAAATTCGAAAACGAGTTTGACCGCTCTGATATGACGATTGTCGCTGGTGCTTATGTTGAGTCTAACGAGCAAGATCATGCTAGCATTGCGGGCTTTGTTGGCGGTGTTGAAGGGAACGATGTAGAACTTTATAACGGCGAGATTCGTGTTGTTTCAGGTAAAGCACTTAATCGCGATTTTACCGTTATTAACTCACGTTCTTTTGCCGATGATGTTACTTATAAATTGTCGTCTGAAGAAGATCTCTATACCGGAACATTGAGAGTTGTTGATGGGGTGATTGTTAAAGACAACATTGTTGTTACCGGAAAGTCACTGTTGCATTCGGCGAAGTTAACAACAAAAGCATTTACTCGCGGCTTCTTTGGAGAGTCGGGACAGTATATTGTTTCTATTGGCTTATTGTTATTTGCCTTCTCAACAGCAATATCCTGGTCCTATTATGGTGATAGGGCAATGACATACTTGTTGGGTCCACGCTCTGTTATGCCTTACCGTGTGTTTTATGTGGCAGGGTTCTTTTGGGCGTCATTCGCTGATACAACCTTAGTTTGGCACCTGTCGGCTGTCGCCATTGTCGTGATGACATTGCCTAATTTATTCGGCATCTTGTTATTACGTAAGGAAATGAAGGAAACCGTGGATGAATATTGGCAAAAGTTTGGCAATAAATAACGACTGATACGGGTCTTTATAAGCGAGGGGTTGCCCTCGCTTTTTTGTATCTGCGACACTAGTGGTTGCACGGTTTGACTTTCATTAATAGTCGCTATTCGTTATAGTGCGACTCCTTATTTCGGAGGATTTCATGGCGTTAATTGATTGCCCTTCATGCAATAAAAAGATATCTGACAAAGCGAAGCAATGTTCGCATTGCAATACTGATTTTACGAAGACAACGGCTGATGATGCTGAACGTAAGAAAAGTATGTCTAAGTTTAAACGTAGCCAGAGTATCCAAAATCAATCAATGGTCGCTATGTTGATGTTCGTCGGTGGTTTCGCGTATATGTTTATGGGCGAGCAAGTTACCGCTGACGATATCAGATATAAAGCTGCTATTACTTGCACGGTAATTGGTTTTGTTTGGTATATAGTCAATCGCGCGCGAATGATATGGTTAAAGAGGTTTAGTTAGTGCAATTAGATTCGCTTATTAAAGCAATGACACCTGAAATCTATGAGCGGTTGTTGCTAGCCGTAGAAACAGGCAAATGGCCCGATGGTGCAAAATTGACCGACGAACAACGCGAAAATAGCATGCAAGCGGTCATGATTTATCAAGCTAAAGTTCTGGGCAGTGAACAGCATATGACTGTTGGTGCCGATGGTGAGATTGTGAACAAGAATCGCCAAGAACTCAAAAGCCAATTTTCTTCTCAGCCCTCAATTGCACGGTTTAAGCAGGATGATTTTTAGTAAATTTTTTCGCCCTAAGTGGCAGCACCAAGACGCTAACGTTCGACTCGAAGCCATTCGTACAATGGATGCCAATGATAACGAACAAAAAACACAACTCCATGAGCTTGCTTTTAACGATCCCGATACTTCTGTTCGCCTTTCCGCATTGAACAAGCTTGATAACTTTTCGATTTGGTGGAAGTTATCTCAAACCGATAAAGAAGAGCGAATACGTAAGTTTTCACTACAGAAAGTCGAAAAGCAGGTGTTGGCTGTAAAACCTGACAGAATAACGAATGAAGAACGCGAAACCTTTCTCAAGGAATGCATTCACAAAGGTTTGTTAGAGAAGGTTGTCAATACCTTGTACGATGAGTTAGAAGCAAAACTGTTGTATAGCTTATTGGTTAAACTAGACAAACCTCAAGTCACTCAGCGGTTGTTTTTCAAAACACAAAATACGGAGTTACAGCGCGAACTGCTCGATTATTTTGATGATGAGAGCGGCCTTATGAAGGTGATTAAGCGTGTTGATAATGACGAGATTGTCACACTCGCACAGAAAAAAGTCGATGAACTCCGTTACGCAAAGTTGCGCCCTATACAGCTAGAGAAAGAAGTTAGGTTAGTCTTGTCCAAACTGCTTGCGTTGAAAGATATTAATAATTTTGATGCATTGAAGGAAAAGCGTGAAGAGTTGAGTCGCTCATACGATGAACTTGCTGCCGACTTTAACTATTTAGCAGCAACATTGCTACAAGAAATCGAAGACAAATACCAAGAAATAAGCAAGAAGCTTGAGAGGCAGCTGGATGACCTGTCAGTGGTATGGAAAGAGCAACAAGCAGCGCAGGCATTAAAGCAGAAGTTTGAAGATGCTTTCTCGCAAGCCCAAACGCAATTGAAGGATGTTGGCACTGTTATCGCGGAGCAAGCTTCGACATTAGCTGTTGAAACTATTGATGACCTGAAAAGTCGATTAAAAGCAACTACTGAAGGTTTACAAAGTGCAGTGATGAACATAGGTGGAATGACAGATCCACAACAAAGAAAGCGTTCGGAAGATTTGTTTAATCAACTTACGTCGACCGAATTGACGCTGAGTAAATTACCTGATTTTCAAGAGGCTGTGAAAAAGGGTGAGGGCATCTTAAACGACCTAAAGCAAAGTAGTTTGCCAGAGTCTTATGAACAACTTGAGGATGCTAAGAAAGTATTTAAAAATGCCAAATCTGAATGGCAAACGTTAAGAACTCCTTATAAAGCTAGCTGGCCAGCTGAACTTGGTCGAGAATGGAAAGAGTTGGAAAAAACGTGGCAAAGTAAGCTTCGAGAAATTGGTGATGAAGCAGAACAATCCATAAAACAGACACGCTCTATGATAAGAGGTATCCAAAACCTTGTCAGAGACGGTAAATATAATGGTGCGATGCGATTGTTTGAAAAAGCGAAAGTCAGCTTTGACCATCTGCCAGAGAAGCCACAGTCAATGCTCAACCGCATCTATTCAGACGCCAAAGAGCAAATTGAAAACTTAAAAGGTTGGCAGAATTATTTAGCGCAACCGAGAAAACCAGCTCTGATTGAAGAAGTGCAGGCCATTGTTGAGAAGCCACTACCGATCAATGAACAAGCAGAAAAAGTGAAGTTATTGCGTAAGCAATGGATAAGCTTAGGTGTAAGTGATGAGGAGCAAGACAAAGCGTTGAACGAACAGTTTAATGTTTTGTGTGAAAAAGCATTCGAACCATGTCGAGAACATTTTGCAGAGCAAGAAAAACAACGCAAAGAAAATTTTGAAGCTAAACAAACTCTACTTAATGCATTCGAAGATTTAAGCAGAGCCTCAGAAGGCGGTTTATCACCAGCAGAACTAGCTAAACAGTTAAGAACATTGCAAAACAAGTGGCAAGCTGTTGGTGAAACAGACTATCAATACAGAGATGAAATCAATCAACGTTATCGAAAAGCTTACCACCCTCTTAAAGAACAAGTTAATAGCTACTACAAAGACAATGCTGAACAAAAAGGGACTTTAATTTCACGTGCTGAGAAATTGATTGAAATTGAAGATTTGCAGCAAGCGACTGAGCAATCTAAGCAATTGCAGGAGAACTGGAAAGCAATAGGTCATGCTGGTTTCAAACAAGAAAAAGTGCTTTGGGCGAAGTTTAGAGAACTTAACAATCAAGTATTCGCCAAGAAAGAAGCAATATACTTGCAGCAACGTGAAGAAGAAAGAGTATTAGTTGATGCAATAGAGTTGCGATTAACGACGCTCAATGATGTTATTGATGAAAGTACCAATAAAGCTGAGTTAGTCAGCAATGTTGAAGTAGAGTCCATAGCTATACGCAGTGATATGGAGCCATTGCATCCTAAAGCTATTACGCGCTTAACGAATAGACTCGAAAAGCTGATTAATAAACAGCAGCAGAAACTTAAGAACTGGGAACAAGTCAACGTTAAACAGAAATTTAACGTGCTCTTTGATACCGTATTGCAATGGACAGAAACAGAAAAACCTCAGACAGTGGCAGAGTTGCCTAGTGCATGGCAGCAATGTTTTCATGATCTTCAAACGACCCCTGAAGATGATGAAAGGTTGCGCTTGACCTTGATGCTAGAGATTATGGGTGATATTGAATCGCCACTAGACGATGCAGGTTTGCGAAAAGCCGTGCAGTTGGAGATGATGGCTGCAAAGTTGGAAGATGGGCAACATCAAGATAAGGAAACTTTGCTAAAAGATTGGATCAAGCTAGGGCCGTTGTCTGCAAATGAGCAGCCGTTGTTACCTCGTGTTAAGGCTGCCTTTATTTAGCGCAGAATATTACCGGATATCATTATGTCGACACCCAACAACCAATCACTCTCCAAACTCATGCCTGTTGAACAGGCTATGCAACAGCTTCTATTTTCAATAGAGCCTGTCTCTGAGATGCTTAATGTTCGCTTAGAGCACGCTGTTGGTTGTGTTTTAGCAGAAGATGTTGTTGCGACTATGGATGTCCCACCTTTTGATAATTCAGCTATGGATGGTTATGCGATTAGGTTTGAGGAATTGAAGTTTTCTTCTACCTTTGAACGTGTTGGGGAGAGTTTAGCTGGCGCGCCGTACCAAGCGCAACTTCATCATGGGCAATGTGTTCGTATCATGACAGGAGGTGTGCTTCCCAATGGTGCAGATACTGTCATTATGCAAGAAAATACTGAAGTTGATGGTGATAGTGTAACTATTACTGTCCCACCTATTTATGGACAAAGTGTTCGAAAAGCAGGTGAAGAGTTGACCATGGGGCAGGTCGTATTAGAAAAAGGACGACAGTTATCCTCTGTTGATGTTGGTATCATGGCTTCTTTAGGTTATGCGAAAGCGTGTGTAATTAGACCTCTACGAGTGGCTGTTATATCGACAGGTGATGAGCTAAAACCTTTGGGAGCAGTGTTAGGTGAAGGTGAGATTTACGACAGCAACCGCTATGCAATCATTGCACTGCTTAAAAAGCTAGGCGTAGAAGTAATTGACATTGGTTGTGTTGCTGACGATAAAGAAAAACTAGCTGCTGCCTTTATAGATGCAGATAAGCGTGCTGATGCTGTTATCACATCAGGTGGTGTGTCAGTGGGTGATGCAGATTACACTAAAGAGGTACTCGAAGAACTTGGCCAAATTAATTTTTGGAAATTAGCGATAAAGCCAGGTAAACCTTTTGCTTTTGGTCGATTACCTTCAAGCTATTTCTTTGGCTTACCAGGTAATCCGGTTTCATCCATGGTAACGTTACACCAACTTGTTGTGCCAGCATTGCAGAAGCTCTGTAACACTTCTGTTCGAGAAAAAGAATCTTATCAAGCAACAGCGTCAAAGCGCTTCTTTAAAAAACCAGGAAGGGCAGATTATCAGCGTGCTGTGTTTGCACGAGATGATAGTGGCATACTTATGGTTGAGCCTGCTGGGAATCAAGGATCTTCTATACTCACGTCTATGAATAAAGCTAATTGTTATGCTATTTTGCCTCAAGATTCTGGTGCTATCGATGTAGGACAACCTGTCACTATTCAGCCTTTTGATCATCTGATTAGTTAAGTTTGTAACAGGTTATCACTCGTGAAAGTTACTTTGGCACCTATGGAAGGTGTCGTTGACCATTTGATGCGAGATCTATTGACTCGCGTGGGTGGTTTCGACCTGTGTGTGACTGAATTTGTGCGCGTTGTGGAGCAGCTTCTTCCTGAAAAAGTTTTCTACAAATATTGCCCTGAACTTCGTCACAATGGACTCACTCCTTCAGGCGTGCCAGTTAAAGTTCAGTTATTAGGTAATCACCCCGAATACTTAGCAGAAAACGCTGTGAGAGCGATTGAACTTGGTTCTCGTGGTATTGATTTAAACTTCGGTTGTCCGGCCAAAACAGTGAACAAAAGTAAAGGTGGCGCTGTATTGCTGCAAGAGCCTGAAACGCTTTATAAAGTTGTAAAAGCTGTAAGAAATGCAGTACCTCAAGAGCACAGGGTGAGTGCCAAAATTAGGCTCGGCTACAATGATAAGTCTCTCGCATTTGAGAATGCTCAAGCTATTGAGTCTGCTGGCGCAGATTTGTTGACAATTCACGCGAGGACAAGAGATGAAGCATACGACCCTCCGGCACACTGGCATTGGATCGCAAAAATAAAATATCGTGTGAGCATTCCTATTATTGCTAATGGCGAAATTTGGGATAGAGAATCAGCGCTGGCTTGCCAAAGTGATTCTGAATGTAACGACATTATGGTAGGTCGTGGTGCTCTGTCGATGCCAAATCTAGGACATGTTGTTAGAGGCCACCAAACACCCATGCCTTGGGAAGATGTTATTCAACTACTTCTGCGTTATTCAGAATACGAAATAAAAGGTGACAAAGGGCGTTACTTTCC
>CAZVDU010000130.1:0-6240 GCA_964625615.1 uncultured Pseudoalteromonadaceae bacterium
ATACAGGTGTTAACAAAGCCCTTTTCTTCCAACGCATGGCGAATGAGTCCAATACGACCATCCATCATATCTGACGGTGCGACCACATCAGCACCAGCTTCTGCATGTGACAATGCTTGTTTAATCAATACTTCATTAGTGGCATCATTCATGACATAACCATCGTCATCAATCAATCCATCCTGACCATGAACGGTAAATGGATCTAAAGCGACATCTGTAATAACACCTAACTCATCGTGTGCTTGTTTAAGTGCACGTACCGTTCTCTGAGCTAACCCCTCTGGGTTGTAGGCTTCTTCCGCACCTAACGACTTTTTATCCAACGGTGTTACTGGGAAAATGGCTATAGCGGGTATGCCTAGATCAACAAGTGTTTGTGCTTCTTCAACCAACAAGTCAATTGATAGCCGCTCTATACCGGGCATAGAAGGAATCTCTTCACGTTGCCCTTCTCCCTCTAATACAAACATTGGGTAGATCAAATCTGACGATGTCAGTTGATGTTCGGCAACTAATGCACGAGAGAAAGTGTTTCTTCTTAAGCGCCTTGGTCGTGTGTTGGGAAATTGTCCAATATGCAATTAACTGTCCTCTGAAAAATGATGGTGCACAATACGATTTCGCCCTTGTTGCTTTGCCTCGTACAGTGCTTTGTCGGCGAGCGCTAGCAAAGCTGATTCGTTACCTGATAACGGCTGTTTCGCCGACGCTACACCACCACTAAGTGTCATCTTAATGTTGTGTCCATCTGCTTGAACGACTGAGTTTTCGAGCTCTTCACGAATATTCTCGAGTAACCTGATAGCGCCAGCTCTATCGGTATTCGGTAAAATAATCGAAAACTCTTCACCACCATACCGGCAAGCTTGGTCACTAGGCCGCTTAAGTGCAGATTGAATGAGTTTAGCAGTGTGCTGAATACAAACATCGCCAACAAGATGACCATAATTGTCATTGATACTCTTAAAGTGATCAATATCAACCATCGCTACTGACAAGGCTGTTTGTTCGCGACGGCTTCGTCGAATTTCCGCAACATACTTTTTATCAAAATAACTACGGTTCTTGATACCCGTCAGTGCATCTAAAGCGTTCTTTTTCTCTAATTCATTATTCGTTTCTGAGAGCTCTCTCAGTGCGATTTGTAGTTCAAGTGTCCTCTCTTCAACTTTATAAGCCAGGTCATCTTGTGCTTCTGAAAGCGTCTGCTGCAGGTTAGCTTGTTTGCGCCTATGTTCAAACGCAAGAATGATGGCAAAAGTTAACGCATCAATAAAAATAATGAGTAACAGGCTATAACGATAACTGGAAGGAACATCGATAATACGAAAACCATTCAGCGTACTGATCAACCCCGAAATAAGAACGAGCAGCCACGCAACAACATAGATCCGTTCAATAGACTTACCTTTAAACCAAATCCAGATACCGAGAAATACACTAAAGATAACCAATAGAGAAAGCAGCCCTATAAATATTTTGATGGCCGTTGAGTAAACAATAAAGAAGCTTAAAACACTCATTGAGAGAAAGATAAAAGCAAAAGCTTTCAATGTGTTGTCGAGTATTTTATTCGTTTTGCCAACATCGAAGGTAGATCGGCCAAATAGCACGGCAAAGAAAACGGATAAGTTAGAAAAAATAGCAACACTGTTTTTCTGTAAAAAGTTAGTCGATGGCCACAAATATTCATAGCCTACGCCATAAAGCGTGGCGAGGGTCATCACGACAGCGATGACGTAGCTAAAATAATAAAGAAAGCTAGTCGATCCGGTAGTAATAAAAAATAACAAGTTGCTGAGCCCAATAGCCGTCAGCAAACCTAAAAATAGTCCAACAACGAGGTTATGCTCGCCATGGAAAGCCCAAAAATCAGGCTCTCTCCAAACATGTACAGGGAGTTCTAATGTACCGTTAGTTTTTGCACGAATAATCAAAGTAACTGAATTACCTACAAATTCGGGGATGGGGAAGATAAATTTAGCGTATTCAGATTGCCGATTATCGAGTGGAATATTATCACCAGCGGAATGATAATCGACACGAGTACCGCCGTATAAAAACCAGATATCTAACTCATCAATCATGATATTATCGATTTCTAACAACCATTCAAAGCGCGTATCAAGCTGAGGTACAGTGGCCTTTAGCCAAACTGCTTCGTGATGCATTCCCCAAGTTAATTCTCGATTTTGCCACCGAGTCCAACTCTCATCATCAAAGCTCAATATTCTCTCTATAGACAATGCGTCTTGATCATCTTCGATATAAGTGAATTGATTTTGGAGCGTCATATATGGCGCTTTGTTAGATGCGACACTAGTGACTTTGGCAATCACAAAAAACGTGATCAATAAAGCCACAACCATGATCACAAATTGCCAAAACCTCTCTTCAACCCAATGCTTAACCGAGAGCATTTACGCACTCTCGCTCGAAATAGAAAACAACTGACTCGCATTATCGAAACTACATTTTTCGACGTCCGCCAGCGATACGCCTTTAATATCAGCGATTGATTGGGCAACATGAGGAACGAAAGAAGGTTGATTGAACTTAGGGCGTGGACGAATATTTTTAGGTGTTAAATAAGGAGCATCCGTTTCGACAAGCATTCTATCCAATGGGAGATGCTTAATGGCTTCTCTCAGTGCAATACCTCGCTCTGGATCACAAACCCAACCGGTAATGCCAATTGACAAACCAAGTTCGAGATAACTCTCTAGTTGTTGAGTATTCCCCGTGAAACAATGCACTAAGCCCCCTTTTATCTTTGACTCATACTTTTTGAGCAAGGCTATTTGCTGCTCAAAAGCATCTCTTTCATGCAGATATATCGGCAGCTTTAGGTCAGCCGCCAATGCCAATTGCTGTTCAAATATATTCAACTGAACATCGGGCGGCGAAAAGTTACGATTAAAATCCAAACCGCACTCTCCAACAGCGACAAAATTGTCGTCTTCAAACAGCTCCCTAAGACGCTCCATATCACCCACTTTCGCTGATTTAGCTTGGTGTGGGTGAAAACCCGCAGTACATTTCAGTGTGAGATTGAAGTCGCTACAGAGCTTCGACAAAGCAACCGCTGCAAGGCTGTCTTCCAGGCTTGTACCGATAACCAATATATGCGAAACACCATTCTGGCTTGCAGTACTCAGGATATCGTTAACTTTGCCGTTAAAACGCTTGTCCGTTAGATTAACCCCAACATCAAACCAAGCCACTAACGCTCTCTTTTTACCCGTATACGCTTTTTCGTATTGTCTTTACTTAACCAGAACGATCCAAATGAGCCCCTTTCAAGGTAAACATCATTACCCTTACTGACCTTGATAGATACGGTATCTGTTTGTCTCCAAACTTGACCATTTTCAAAAGTGAGTTTTAGCTTTTTATTAGAACTTCGTTCCACTTCAGCAACAGTCATATAAATCTTTTCGTCTTTTTCTATATCTCTCTTTTTGACTTTAGGTAAACCTAAACTTGCAACGCGATCACTTTCATTACTTTCGGCTGATACCGGCGCTGTATTTGAACTTGGCGCAGCAGGAGGTGTGGATGCGACGGGAGATGTTAAGGCAACAGGAGAACGGACTCTTTCAGTTGTTACCGGCTCAGTATCACCAGACAGATTAAAATTTGGGATAATAAAATCAGGCCGCTCACCATCTTCATATTGCTTAACGTCTTTAGATAAGCTGTCAAAACAAATAAGGCGCTTTAAGCTGTTTTTCTCTTGGGTACATTTCAATATAGCTTCAGATAACTTTTCAGCTTTAGCTGTTAGGGAAAACAAAAAAGCACCGAACACGACGCTTAACAACATTTTATTCATAAATTTTCTTGCTCTTCTTGTTCAATATTTGTTGGTCTTGAATAGACACCACCAACCAATATGCCAACCTCGTAAAGTAGCCACATAGGTAGCGCCAATAGCGTTTGAGATATTACATCTGGCGGCGTCAATAGCATCCCAATGACAAAAACACCTACAATGACGTAAGGTCTCTTCTCACGCAAGCTACTTGGGGTTGTCATCCCAGTCCAGCACATGAGTACGATTGCAATGGGTATTTCAAATGAGACCCCAAAGGCGAAAAAAAGTTTAAGGACAAAGTCCAAATAAGCCGTAATATCGGTACTTATATTAACGCCTTCTGGAGCAACACTCGTAAAGAATGCGAATGCCAAAGGGAAAACGACAAAATAAGCAAATGCCATCCCGAGATAAAACAATAGCGTGCTTGACACTAACAGCGGCGCAACGAGTTTTTTTTCATTCCGATAAAGACCTGGTGCAACAAAGGCCCATACTTGATAGAGCACAACGGGTATCGCAATAAAAAAGGACAGTACTAAGGTTAATTTGAATGGGGCGAAAAATGGAGAAGCAACATCTGTTGCAATCATCTGTGAACCTTCCGGTAGAACAGATAATAAAGGACTGGCTAACAGGTGATAGAGATCCTGAGCAAAGTACACTAAACAGAGAAATACGATCAGCACGCTCAACAACGCACGTAGAACTCGGCTACGCAACTCCAAAAGGTGTTCAAATAAACTACTTGCTTCCGACATCGTTGTCTTTTTTATAAGGTTCATTTACGGAGTCCGCTGCTTCACGCAGCTGATCAACCGTTTCTTGTAATTCAGGACTAAGGTTCTCAAGTTGCTGCTCTTCAGCTTTTTTTAAGTTTTCATGTAATTCATGAATTCTTAATTGCTCTGAAACTTCTTGTTTAAACCCGGTTGCGATGCTTCGAATCTGTTTGATCGTGCGGCTTGTTGACCGAATAGCACCTGGCAAACGTTCTGGGCCAAGCACTAATAATGCCATAACCCCAATAACGAGTAACTCCCAAAAGCCGATATCAAACATACTATTCTGATTTTTCTCGTTGCTCGTTCGAAGGTACTTCTTCTTCATGAGCTTCTTTATGCTCTACAGGCTTTTTCTCAAAATCAGCATCTTCACTTTCTTCTTTTTTTTCATCTGACATCGCGCCTTTAAAGCCTTTAATGGCAGACCCTAAGTCTCCTCCCAAGTTACGTAGCTTCTTAGTGCCAAATAATAGCAATACGATAACGAGTACGATTGCCAGTTGCCAAATACTGATGCCGCCCATCTTCTTACTCCAACAAATGTGATATATACGCAGTAATACGCCCATTATATAGATAAATTACTAGGGCGTGTTGATCTTTTCTATACGCTTTTGCAGTGCGCTGTTTACGATTGGGGCAAGCCGACCCACACGATACGTGCCACTGATATGAATTTTGATTAGACCGGCTTAATAACCTCAAATTCACGCAAAGCAAACAAGTGTTACGGTTTACTACGAAAACCATGGCATTTGATCCTCTTAAATAAATTCACTAGTCTTAAGCTATGAAGGTATGTAAGGTAAGTTTTACCGTTGTATGCATGTTATGCCTTAACCAATCGGTTCTCGGGCAGGAGTCCGACAACGCCCTCTGGTTAGACACTATGCATATTCGCATAAGCCATTCTGTACAAAGCACAGCACGTTGGTTTGACAACTTCTTTGTTGATGAGCGCTTCGGACTTGTCAACTCAGCTGAAGCACAAGCTAGAATTTCATTAGCTTGGGAGCCTCGTAGCCGCTCTTTAAATGAATTCGAAACACGCATAAGAGTAAGAGCCAAACTCCCTAATTTAAAAAATCGAGTTGATATCATTTTCTCTGATTTCGACGAAGAACAAGAAAATACAACAGTCCGCGCTGCGCAAAACGATGAATTACAACGCCGAAACCGCTTTAATCTAGCCGTTAGGTTTAAAAACAGGGATGACAGCCCTTGGTCTCATCGAGCAGGCATTGGCCGCAAAGCACAGCCTTTTGTCAGAAGTAATTACAATATTGGTCGAGAGCTAAACGAAAAAAGCAGCCTAAGGTTTCAAGCCTCCGGCTACTTTTTTTCAAGTGATGGCCTTGGTGGCAATATCCAATTGCAATACGACTATGATCTTGATGATAATAAACTGTTTAGGTTCGACAACCGATTCTTCTATCGCGACGAATCCAATGATTGGCTATGGCAACATAGCTGGAATATCTACAAGCAGAAAACAGAAAAGTTAGCGGTTATTTATGGCTTTTTCATTGAAGGCAATAGCCAACCTGAGTATCAGATCAATGATTATTTAGCGAGTATACGATTCAGAAAAAATGCGGTTAGAAGCTGGCTATTCTTTGAGCTTGAACCATTTGT
>CAZVDU010000130.1:6340-11801 GCA_964625615.1 uncultured Pseudoalteromonadaceae bacterium
TCAGACCAAAAAGGTAAGTTCGACTTCACCTTTTTCGCCATTGCTGACAGACCGATTTGTTCCTTCATCCAGTTTTCTAAAAAGGGTTTGGCGGTAGACCAGAGATCAAGCTGAGGATAAAGCTGTCTACCTAAGCCTTCAATATATAACAATGTTTTCTGCAACAGGACTAATTGAGGCTGAACCTGCATATTAAAACGACGTGCCGTATTAAACAGTTGGAGCAAAACGTTACTAAAGGAAATTTCGTCCAAGGGTTTCTGAAAAATAGGCTCACATACTGCCCTGATCGCCATTTCAAAATCATCAACTTGTGTATCTGATGGCACCCAGCCAGAGTCCACATGCAACTCGGCAACCTTACGATAATCTCGATTAAAGAATGCAATAAAGTTTTCAGCTAAATAGCGTTTATCTTCTCGATTTAGGGTTCCTACAATACCGAAATCAATCGCAATATATTGTGGGTCGTGTGGCGTCTCGTTAGAGACAAAAATGTTACCTGGATGCATATCAGCATGGAAAAAACTGTCACGAAAAACTTGAGTAAAAAACACCTCAACACCACGTTCAGCGAGTTTTTTCATGTCGACACCGACTTTTTCTAGCCGCTCAACATCTGCGACAGGAATACCCCAAATGCGCTCCATGACCATCACATTACTGCGACAATAATCACTGTAGATCTCTGGAACATAGAGTGACGGTGAGTCATCAAAGTTCGATCGAAGCTGAATACCATTGCCGGCTTCACGTAATAAATCCAGTTCATCCAAAATAGTACGACGATACTCTTCAACAACTTCGACAGGCCGTAAACGCCTCCCATCAGGAAGCAGTTTTTGCAGCGCTTCCGCTAGTGCCTCCATCAGCTGAATATCGGCTTCAATGGTTTGTTTAATGTTAGGACGGATAACTTTGATGATGACCTGTTTGTCTGACTCAATCAATTTGGCACTATGAACTTGTGCAATAGAGGCAGACGCTAGCGGCTTAACGTCAAAGTCGCTAAACAGTTGGTCAATACTTTGAATACCAAGAGCCTGTTCAATAAGGTGTTGAGCTTCAACGCCATCAAAAGGTTGCACTTGATCTTGAAGCAGCGTCAATTCATCTGCTATGTCTTGTGGCAATAAGTCCCTACGTGTGGATAGCATTTGCCCTAACTTCACAAAAACCGGCCCTAAAGACTGTAATGCAAGGCGTAAACGCTCTCCTCGCAATTTATCCGGATATCTATTGCGCAACCAAAAAGCTGACACACGCCCCAATTGCATGTACCAAGGCCACCACTTAGCGGGGATAAGCTCTTCCAAACCATGTTCAAGTAAGGTTTTTTGAATGGTATAAAAACGTAAAATGCGCATATTAGGCTAACGTCTAACCCTTCAGTTTGGCTGCGATAAGATCTACACGGCTCTGCAAACGTTCAACATCAGCCCGAGTTTGATGCACCTGATCAGTAAAATGAGTAACGGCAATGGCTGGCGCTGCGATTTTCTTTTCTTCTAATGCCCCTTGCGAGATAATACTTGCGAGCTTACTTAATTGTTCTTTCGCACCTTGATGAATGTGCTTTCCTGTCTTGACTATTTGATGTGCAACCACATCTCCCATGTATTGAGACAGGTGCTCTTCCCAATCAATATCAAGCTCCTTCACTAAAGCAGAAAAGTCCTGTGCAATTTGCATGTCACCCTGCACATCGAGCTTATCTTGTTTTATCAGTTGAGTAATGCGACTCGGGTCCTGTAGCTCTTTGGCACTCATAACGGACAACGTAATCTTACAATCCCAAGGCTGCTCAGTGCTCTTTTCTTTCGGCTCGGGCTGCTCAGGTAACAGCAAATCAATGCGTTCGGAAAAAGCCACGACAAAAGTGTTACCTAACTCCTTAAGTTCAACCGCAAGTTGTTTACCTTTAAGTTTGGCTAGCCGCTCAGGTGTTTGAGCATCCAAAAGCAATAGATGATTAATGCCTATTTCAATAGCTGAAAGCGCTAACTGCGGAGCTGGCATTAAAATTTAAACCCTCGATGCAATGCAACTATACCCCCGGTCAAATTATGGTAAGTCGTTTGCTCGAAGCCTACGGCCTGCATCATACCTTCAAGCGTTTCTTGGTCAGGGTGCATACGTATTGATTCAGCCAAATATTGATAGCTATCACCATCATTAGCGACGAGTTGTCCGATTTTCGGTAGTATATTGAATGAATACCAGTCATACGCCTTAGCAAACTGTTCATTGGTCGGTTTTGAAAACTCTAGCACCAACAGACGGCCACCAGGTTTAAGCACGCGATACATAGAAGCAAGTGCTTTATCTTTATCGGTCACATTACGCAAACCAAACGCGATAGTAATCAAGTCGAAATGATTATCAGGAAAAGGTAATTCTTCAGCATTTGCTTGGACATAATTAACATTTCCTACAATCCCTAAGTCACGCAGTTTATCACGTCCAACCTTAACCATAGACTCATTGATGTCAGCAAGCACAACCTGCCCTTTAGTACCAACCAAGCGTGAAAACTTAGCCGTTAAATCACCTGTACCACCTGCTAAATCTAGTACACGTTGACCTGGGCGTATACCGCTGCAATCGATGGTAAAGCGTTTCCATAATCGATGAATACCGGCAGACATCAAATCATTCATCACATCATACTTAGCTGCTACCGAATGGAACACATCTGCAACCATAGTCGCCTTCTGTGCAGTCTCAACTTGTTTAAAACCAAAGTGTGTTGTCGAGGATGAAGTCTGCTCTGCCATATCTGTTCCTAAAAATGTGAACCCGTATTCTAAAGAAAATTGCATCAAATAGCATGGTTAATTCATACCCGATAAGCGTTTTCTTAGTTTACCGACTTTTGTTCTGCCAATAGGCAAGCGCTCTCCATCTTTCAAGGTAAGCCAGTATTTACTACCTTCTTGCACCTCAATAGATTTGGCATATTCAAGAGGCACAGCATAAGAGCGATGGATGCGATAAAAGCTTGTTGGAAGGATATCGAGTAACTTATCCAGGCTTTTGTCATGCAATATGCTTTGGTTATTGACCGTAGTAACTTCGCAGTAGTGCCCTTCAGCTTTTAAGTAGTGTATATCGCTGATTGCTAACAGCTCCATTTTCCCTAAGTGCTTATAGGTAACGTACTTACTTTGGCCTTGCTGTGAATTGATTAAACGATCCACAGCCTTTTGAATACGTTCTTGTGTAAAAGGCTTAGCGACAAAGTCCAGTACACCTATATCAAAAGCCTCTATGGCTCGATCGCTGTTGGCTGAAACCACTATGGTATGAAAGCTTTGACTCAGCTGTTGTTTCAATAAATCAAAGCCATCTTTACCTTGTAAATTCAGATCTAAAAACAACACATCGATCACATGACTAGCAAGATAGTCATTAGCGTCGTCCAAAGTCTCAAACAGTGTGAGTGCAAAACGCTGATCCGCGAAAGCTGTTTCGACGAAACGTTTCAGCCGTTTCGCCACCATAAATTCATCTTCTACAATCACCACTTTTATCATGCAGATTGCTCACTATTGAGAGCGTTTTGACCGAATTGCGGAAAGGTAAGCTTAACCTGCCAACTATCCTCTTCTAATTGCGTCTGCATTGACCACATATCTTCGAAACTTTCTTTCATTCTTGCTTCTATGTATTGATTGCCAATACCCAAACTAATGCCCGTTTCGTCGTAACCTTTTTTCGTTTTAGACGATACAGGAACAACGAGCAATAATGACTGTGAACCTTGATCGGAGAGTTGTTGCGATAACATAAATTCAATATCGCCATGTCGATAATAATTATGTGAAATAGCATTTTCGAGGAATGTCAGTAAAACACCAGGCGGGATAGATAGACTCTTGTTCTGCACATTTACTTTTAACGAAAATTGAACGTTTGTCCGGTAGCTCATCACTTTTAAATGGGAGCGGCACAGGTTGATTTCATCGTGCAAAGCAATACGTTTGTGTGACGACATGTCTGCCATATAACGAAACTCATCAGCTAACGCTTGTATAAACTTCACTGCTGTTGCCGGAGACTCTTCAATCCACTCCTCGATCGCTGTCAACGTATTGAGAATGAAGTGAGGTTGTAATTGTCGCTTAACTAACTCCAGTTCTAGGCGACTTGCGTTGATTTGGCTCTGCGCTAACGCCTTTTGTTTCATCTCCATAGTCTTTGCTAAGGTGTAGAGCATCAACCCCATTAAGGCAGCAAACGAGACAAAGAAGTAATGATCCATATATGAAATGGTATTAACAAAAATAGGCGCTAAAAACAGCAGCAGCCCCATCAACATGATCAAAGCATAAGGTTGTTTTTGTCGCCATGCTTGCATACATATGCCACAAGCCGTGAGAGCCCCAATTAAAAATACGTACAAACTAGGAGCATCATAACCATCAACTGCAATCAGAATAATCATTTGAAGAACGCCCGAACCAATAAGCCACATGAACCGACTACGACGACTTAGCGGGAAAAACCATGCCATAAACCAAGTTAACAAAACGCCAATAATGGTAGATAAGCCAAGGACAATCCATAACCTGGGTATCTGCCAATCATAGGTGTAACCCCACAGGCCACGCCAAGACTCCGCGAGGATTAAACATAAGATAACAAAACAAAGCATGCTGAACAGGAGGTAGCTTGGTTGACGAAGGACAGTGACGTAAAGGAATAAAGTATAAAGTGCCACCAGCAGTAAAGCACCAGACATCACCATAGGTCTACTGGCCTGTTTGTAAGGTATTTGAACTAAGTAGTCATAATCACTCAGGAAAGACCAAAAAGATCCAGTAAGTTGGCCTTCAAGCCTATGTTGGCTGGAAATGCGCAGGCTAAGTGTATGTTTTCCTTTGCGGACAATGTCTGACGGTAGCAGGAAAACCTTATCAATTTGCCCGGGTACTTCTTCACTTTTATTGTTGCCCACCACGCCATTGCTACCGACATACCTCCCATCCCAATAGGCATCATAGGAACCTAACAAGCTCACAAGAACACCCATCGCTTGGGTTGAGTCACTAGGAACCTCAAAATCGTATTGCACCCAAAAAATATCAGACGTTAGCGGCAAACCAGTATAACTGTAGCGCTGCCAATGACTCCTATCACTCTGTGGCCTAGCATAATCAGGATCGTCATCGACTAATAAGAAATACTCCGTTGGCACAATGAGTGCAGGCTCTTGAACAAAAGCCATCGATTGAGGAAAGATAATCAATGAGAACAGGAGTACAACGATCATTTCGCGTATCTTACTCATCAATTTTCCTCTCTTGGTGTATTGGTATTACATACTAACAAGAAATAGCGCTATTTCTTGAGCAGTTCATGATATGAATGAGCAGTTCATGAAATAGCCACCAAATTCTTCTTATTATTGCGCCAAAGTGGAATCACTTACCGTGATGAAGGAAGACACTATGACCAC
>CAZVDU010000131.1:0-11717 GCA_964625615.1 uncultured Pseudoalteromonadaceae bacterium
AATACTTTTCGAAAAGCGCGATGGTTGATTTATGAATGCTTTGTGCTTTGCCAGCAGCAATTATTATTGTTTCTGCCGTGACAGCGTCTTGTAAATCAATAAGTTGTTGTTCTAATAAAGCATTTGTTTTTGGAATTTTTATCAAGATAAGGGCGAAATCACAATCTGGTTTTTCAACGGATTGCTTCGACTGTATGTTATCGAATGTTAAGCCGTTCTGTGCAACGTTCTGCTCTAGAGCTTTGAGTGATATGTAAGAGTCGCTAAACCAATGAAGCTTATGAGCATGATACCAGCATCCAAGGGCGCCAAAGTCATCATTAAAAATAGCTAGGGTGCTGTTTTCCGATAGCAGATTGTTGTCACTAACATGTTGTATGAGGAATTCGTCTGCTGAATCCCAGGCTTGCCAGCTTTTATGCTGCTGCTCTTTTGGATACTGATAGAGCTCTAGTGTCCTATCGAAAAGCGTTAAGGATGTTTTCATAGTGTCGTATTTCGTACCGCAGTATCGATCTAAATCATCGCAATTGAGTTTGTGTCGCGTATGATACCTTTATGAATCAAAGAGTCGACTATTGATGCAGCAAACAGATTTTTTTTCTGAATCCATTGCAGAAAGTATTGCCAATCTACCTCAGGCCACGCTTGTTTATATTCCAGACTTCCTGAGTAAGGAAGAAGCTAACGCATACTACAATGAGATTCAAAATACACTACCTTGGCGGCAAGAGACAATAAAAGTCTATGGTAAAGATGTAGTGAGTCCTCGCTTACAGTCTTGGCACGGTGATAGAAGCACTCCTTATCAATATTCCAATATCAAAATGCAGCCTAATGCTTGGGTATCTTGTTTGAGTGAACTTAAGTCAAGGTGTGAAGAAGCCGTTGACGCAAAATATAACAGTGTTCTGGTTAATTACTACCGAGATGGTAATGACGCCATGGGATGGCATGCTGATGATGAGTCAGAATTAGGTGTGGATCCTACAATAGCGTCGTTGACACTGGGGTGTGAACGAACATTTAGCTTTAAACATATAAAAACCAAGCAACGTATCGACATACCACTTGCTAATGGGAGCTTGTTAATCATGACTGGAACAACACAACGTTATTGGCAACATGCCTTACCTCGTCGCAAGAGAATCACTCAAGGCCGAATTAATTTAACATTTCGCTATATCTATCGGTAATGTGTTTCGGGTAAAATTAGTCCAGATATACAGATTTATAGGCAACTATTTTTGGTCGTACAACAAAAGATAGAGCAAAAGCTCCTAACAGAATTTTCTCCAGAACATTTGCAAGTTATCAATGAAAGCAATAATCATAATGTTCCTGCTGGCTCTGAATCACATTTTAAAGTTGTGATGGTTTCAGAAGCATTTGCAGGAAAGAGGCTTATTCAAAGGCACAGACTAATTAATGCCGTGCTAAAAGATGAACTTGCCCATGACATACATGCACTTGCTTTACATACATACACGGCTGAAGAGTGGGAAAAACAGTTTGGTGAATATCCTGACTCCCCTAATTGTTTAGGTGGTGGTAAATAATTAGTAGCTTTATTATTACTACTAATTAATATTAATTGTGGTCTAACGATTTCAATTTGAACGGAGTTTTGTTAAAAACTTCACTATAACAATAATCGACTAAAGTGCTGTTTGTCTTCATGCCCTCGTCATCTTTCTCTTTGCAACTTGTTCTTGATGCCATAAACCGTAAGCTTTGTGTTGCGGTGAGTTGGTTTACTCTGTTAATGGCACTCGTCACTTTATTGATTGTCGTGCTCAGATACGGCTTTGAAACAGGTTGGATTGCGATGCAGGAATCTGTTCTTTATTTACATGCAGCAGTGTTTCTTTTAGGTTCTGCCCACACGTTAAAAGTTGATGAGCATGTACGAGTTGACATTTATTACCGGAAAATGAGTCCTAAACGTAAAGCGCTCGTTAATTTAGGCGGCACCTTGTTACTTGCTTTACCAGTAAATATTTTTATTTTTATGATGAGTTGGGATTATGTCATTGATTCATGGCAGCTACTGGAAAGCTCACAACAAAGCGGTGGGTTACCTGCCGTGTTTATTTTGAAGTCTTTTATCCTTGTTTTTGCCACAACTATGGTGTTGCAGTGCATTGCAGAAGCGTTAACCTCTCTATGTCAAGTTAAAGAAAGGAAGGCTGCTTAATGGAATACATGTCCCTCTTTTTGTTTTTAGCGGTATGCCTGGTTTTACTCCTAGGCTATCCGGTTGCTTATTCATTGGCAGGTACTGCACTTATTTTTGCAGGTGTTGGTGTTGTAACAGGACACTTTGAAATCGCTTACTTGCAAACCCTGCCTAATAGGTTGTTTGGTATCATGAGTAACCAAACATTATTAGCCGTGCCTCTTTTTGTTTTTATGGGGATCACTCTCGAAAAGTCTAAGGTGGCAGAGAGTCTTCTAACTTCTATATCAGCTTTATTTGGACGGTTTAATGGTGGCTTGGCGCTAGCTGTCATTTTAGTCGGTATGCTACTGGCTGCAAGTACTGGTATTGTTGGTGCAACGGTTGTCACTATGGGGTTGTTGTCGCTTCCTAGCATGTTAAAACGTGGCTACGATCCGGCTTTTGCTGCGGGGAGTATTGCGGCAACGGGTACTCTAGGGCAAATCATCCCGCCATCTATAGCCTTGGTTATACTGGGAGATGTTTTGTCCAGTGCATTCCAACAGGCGCAGCTAGACATGGGGATCTTCTCTCCAGAATCAGTATCTGTCGGTGACTTATTTGTCGGTGCTATTGTGCCAGGGGTTTTGCTGGTAGCGATGTATTTACTTTACGTTGTAGGTAAGAGTTTGTTTGATAAATCTGCTGTAGGAGTGGCTCAAGAGTTAGATGTTGAATCGCCGAGTTTAAAGCAGATATTGTCAGCGCTCCTACCACCTCTATCGTTGATTCTTGTTGTACTTGGATCCATTCTTGGCGGGTTTGCAACACCAACAGAAGCTGCTGGTGTTGGTGCTTGCGGAGCTTTAGTTATCGCATTGACTCGCAAGCAACTTAGTTTGTCTCGCCTTCAAGAGATTATGCTCAACACAACTAAAGTTACCTCTATGGTGTTTTTGATCCTTATTGGCGCTTCTATCTTTTCGGTTGTTTTCCGTGGTTATGGTGGCGAAGAACTTATTGAGAGTGTTTTCGCAGGGCTACCAGGTGGCACATTTAGCGCGATTTTGTTGGTCATGGTTGTGATCTTTTTATTGGGGTTTATCTTAGATTTTATCGAAATCACTTTTGTTGTCGTGCCGATAGTAGGACCTGTTTTGTTAGCTATGGGTGTTGATCCTATATGGTTAGGCATAATGATCGCTGTAAATTTGCAAACTTCTTTCTTGACGCCGCCTTTCGGTTTTGCACTCTTTTATTTGAGAGGGGTAGCGCCAGACTCTGTTAAAACGAGTCAAATCTATAAAGGTGTTATCCCGTTCATCGTGATGCAAATTCTATTGCTAGTGGGCTTGGCTATATGGCCAGAGTTAGTTACATGGTTGCCCGCAAAGGTCTATGGCTAGAATTACCCAATTCGTTTATCCTTAGCTAGCTTTCGGGGAAATAAGATAATCATGACACATAAATCAAAACTACTGGCTGGCGCACTTATGCTAGCCTCACTCTTTACATTGACTAGCTGTGGAAACAGTTCTGAAGAGGCTGTCTCTTCTCCAGTTGGTCAAGCAGAACAGCAAACCTATGAATGGAAGATGGTCACATCCTGGCCTAAGAATTTTCCTGGTTTAGGTCAGGGGCCAGAAACATTTTCGCGGTACGTTGAGGCGATGTCGGGTGGTCGCTTGAAAGTCAAAGTTTATGGCGCAGGTGAGCTAGTACCTGGGTTTGAAGTGTTTGATGCCGTTTCGCAAGGTACAGTCGAAATGGGACATTCTGGGGCTTACTATTGGAAAGGTAAAATACCTGCAGCGCCTATCTTTTCCGCTATTCCTTTCGGCATGAACTCGCAAGAGATGAATGGTTGGTTGCATTACGGCGGTGGTTTAGAGCTATGGCAAGAGTTATATAAACCTTTTGGTGTCATTCCCTTCTCCGGCGGTAATAGTGGCGTGCAAATGGCTGGTTGGTTTAAGAAAGAAATTAACTCTGTTGAAGACTTAAAAGGTCTGAAAATGCGTATTCCAGGTTTGGGTGGTGAGGTTTTGGAAAAACTTGGAGGTTTACCAGTAACGTTAACCGGCGGTGAACTTTTTACTTCATTGCAAACTGGGGCAATTGATGCGACTGAATGGGTTGGACCTTATAATGATCTTGCTTTTGGCTTATATAAAGCAGCCGATTTTTATTATTACCCTGGCTGGCACGAACCAGGAACGGCACTTGAGTTTATGGTCAATGAAAATGCCTACAATTCACTGCCTGCAGACCTTCAAGCTATCGTTAGGGTAGCAACGAGAGCCGTTAATCAAGATATGCTAGACGAGTATACGGCGCGTAATAACAATGCAATGACAAAGCTTATCGAAGAACATGGTGTTGATATGCGACCGTTACCTGATGATGTTATGCGTGCACTAAGAGATGCAACGGAAGAAGTGATTGCTGAGCAAATCGCTGCGGATCCAATGTTTGCCAAAGTAATGGAGTCTTATCAGGATTTCTATAATAAAATTAAAGAGTACCATCGCGTTTCTGAGCAAGAATATTATTTAAATCGATAAATCTTTAGTGAGAGTCGTAAGCTCAATAGTTATTTATCTGTTCAGAGTTGTTGAGATAACTCATAAGCGTACAATAGCGCAAAATTTTTAGGAGCAAATAAAATGGTCATTAAGCCAAAAGTTCGGGGTTTTATCTGTACAAATGCGCATCCAGTTGGTTGCGCTGCTAACGTAAAAGAACAAATAGATTATGTTCAAGCACAAGAAAAAGTAGCGACAGATACAACACCAAAAAATGTTTTAGTGATAGGGTGCTCCACAGGGTATGGGTTAGCTTCTCGTATCGTTTCAGGATTTGGGTATGGTGCAAAAACCTTAGGGCTCTGCTTTGAAAAGCCACCGTCAGAGCGCAAAACCGCGACCGCTGGTTGGTACAACACTGCCGCTTTTCATCATGAAGCTAAATCAGCAGGCCTTTATGCGAAGACACTAAATGGAGATGCTTTTTCTAACGAAATGAAGGCTGATGCGATAGACGTTATAAAGCAGGATTTAGGTAAAGTTGATTTGGTTATTTATAGCCTAGCATCACCTAGACGTACGGATCCTGATTCAGGAGACGTCTATAAGTCTACTTTAAAGCCTGTTGGTCAGAATTACAGCACAAAAACCTATGATACGAGTAAAGATCTTGTTCACAATATTGAATTAGATGCCGCAAATGAAGATGAGATCTTTAACACAGTAAAAGTCATGGGTGGTGAAGATTGGGAATTATGGATGAAGGCGTTGTCTGACGCTGATGTGCTAGCTGATGGCTGTAAGACGACATCTTATACCTATATTGGTAAAGAGCTTACCTGGCCTATATACGGTCATGCGACCATTGGTAAAGCTAAAGAGGATCTTGATAGGGCAGCTACAGCCATCACTTCTAACTATGCTGATAAAAACATCAAAGCTTATGTCTCTTCGCTAAAGGCTTTAGTTACGCAAGCAAGCTCAGCTATTCCTGTTATGCCTTTGTACATTTCTTTAGCATACAAAGTGATGAAACAAGACGGCACCCATGAAGGCTGTATTGAGCAAATAGACGGTTTGTATAAAGAGAAGTTACTCCTAGATACTCCTGAAACGGATGATACCAATCGTTTACGTATGGATGGCAAAGAAACTAACGATATTACGCAAGCGAAAATAAAGGCTTTATGGGACGAAGTCGAACAGGGCAACTTCCATGAGTTGAGTGACTACGCTGGTTATCATCATGAGTTTTTGCGTCTGTTTGGTTTTGATATCAACGGGGTTGATTATGACGCCGACGTGGATACATTAGCTGATTGGTAAGCTGCCGTTAAAATAGTTAATACTGACAAACCGCCTTTTGGCGGTTTTCTTTTTTGTATCTCCAAGCTACTAGTGAGTTGGTATAATTAACTAACCTGCGCTATATTTTTCTGTATAAAAATTATACTAAATATAGAGTGTCAGGATGGCTACTAACTCCCGGCGTTACCAGGGGATAATCTTTTTCGTACTGGTTTTTGTCTTTGCAGGCACTATTTCGGCTGCTCTTTATCTCTTTAAAATTAAGAAAAACGAAGAATATCAAAACCAACTTCACTTTCGCGAGTTAAGAGAAGCTGGTCAAAATGTTGTTAGATCACTGGAACAGCTTCATTGGGTTGCAAAAACAACTAATAGCAAACCGTTGGAAGATACCGTTATCAGGCTTGATGTATTGGCTAAAGAAAGAATTACGTCTATAGGAGAGGATGCCTCTAATCAAATACGAGACCTCCAAATAACAAAACGAGCGTTGTTAGCAGAGATTGAGAAAGGTTTATCTAATGCTGATGAGGGAGAAGTTAACTTCAACGACTTGCTAGACAAGAAGACAAAGAGCGAGCAACAAGTAAACGCGGTTAACCGAAATATTGAAGAAATTGAATACAGGCTCTGGGATCTTCAGGACTTGCTAACCGACCAAGCTTATTCATTACTTGATGACGCTCTTAATCATGACAGTGGGCTTTATGAATTGATCAGCAAAGATTGTAATTCTCACGCGTCCAGTGTTTTTTGCAGTCACATTAGCCAGGTATATGAAGATCTAATCGACGAAATTAATTGGGAGCAACATAACGACGGTGGATATGGTTTTAATGTAAACGCGGATGTTCACGAGGACTGGCTGCAAACAAGTAAAAGTCTTACAGAGGGGCTGGAGTTAGTCGTTGAAGAAGCATTACAGAACGAAAGCTCTGAAAAAGTAAATAAGTCTCTGCGAAAAGGAGTACAGAAAAAGAGCGAAGAAGAATACCAAACCAAAGAGTACGGATATGTTCAACGGCAAATGGCTCAGCGAAACGCTACGCAACAATCTGATATTGACCTAAAAAAAGCACAATTAGATATTCTGCAGCAATTCACATTAACTTGGACATCTATTATAACGGCTGTTTCTGGCGATCAGCTTGTTGAAAGCCTAGAAGATAAATATATAAGTCTGACCGAGAAAGCTGAACTCCTTGAGCTTGAACAAAGAGCCTTAAATGTAGCTAACGAACAACTTGGTATTCTCTCCAATGATGTTTCTATAGCTGAGCAACAGCTCGCCACTAACGCTTCTGAAACTAGACTTTCAGATAATTTGATTACCGTTGAAGGGATTGATAAACAAATAAAAAAAATCATTGCTAAGGCTGAAGAGGATTACACCATTAACACCTCCAAAAGCGCAAGCGAATGGAAGCTACTGCGTTTGAGTTTGATTAAAAAGATAGAGTATTACGACTACTTAAGTGGCACCTCAGTAATTCATAGAGAACAGGCTGAAAGCCCTTCTATTGTAGGTAAGGCACAGCAGCTAGTAAGCATGTTGCCAGCGTATGATCAAATTACGCCTGAAACCATTATGCAGCTCAATACTTTGTCGTCTGAGTATTTACGCATACTGCAAAGGATAAATCTTCGACACAAGATTCGTTTAGTGAACGGTAGTGATTCACTGAAGCGTTTGAATATGCAAGAGCTGGATACAGTAAAAAAGCGAGTAAGTAAGCTTATTGATCCCGACGACGTTTCTTTCCATACGCATGATGCGGGGATAAACACTTCGTCACGTCCAAAAAAGCAGATAACGAATAAAGCCTTAATCATTAATATCGATACGTCTATGAACACCTTCATTCATACAGATGATGTGCGGTTAAATGTGCCCACACAAGATTTTATTCCGGACACATTAACCTTGTTTCCTATGGTGCTAATAGCTCAGAGTGATGGCGACATTGTCGCCAACAAACAAAGCTTGGAGAACTCAGCTTCTGTTGCTGATTTGCGCTTTACATCTGTTTTATCACTCCTAAGAAATGAAGGAGATAAGTCTCCTAAAAGTATGCCTGAACAAAGTACTCAGTATGAGCTGAGTATAGGTGGAATTAACTATCGAATTTATGTTCAACCATTAACCTTACCGTCGCACTTAGGTTATAACAAACCGTTGATGTTGATAGGGTTAACCCCTATTTCAGACTTACGATTGGAAAAGCTGTCAATTTTTCCAACAACAGCTATGTGGATGTTATTACTGTTGCTTATTTTGATGGCAATTGTTCCGATTCTAAAAGTCCGTTTTATGTCGCCTAAGCGGCATTTCACATCAGCAGATGTAACGCAAACTGGCTTTGCTTTACTGCTGTTAATGGGGGTTCTGAGCGTAGCCATCAGCGAACAATTTTTCTTTTCACACTTTCAAGAGACCAAGCTGGATCAAGCCCGACAAATATACCGTAATATTCGAACAGATTTTGCTGATGAATTGACAGCATTGAGGGAACAACATCGCCTAATAACGGGCGCGGATACTGCATGTGAGGAACAGTTGTCACCGCTTAACCAAGAACGCAAGACACTGTATGAATCCAAGTATGTTGTAATTAGAAACTGTGAAAACCCCAACCTTGTTTTTGGTGGTAATCAATATGAATCAGATTTTCGATATATGATTGAGGGGCATTTCCACTTGAATGATCGCGGTATGTTCCCTATTGCTGAGACGCAAAGTGATAGTGGTGATGTATTACCTCTCAAAGCGATGCGCTGGCTACATAAAGATCTCTATTTGGACTCAGACTTACTGCTGAACTATCGGCAATATTTCCAAAAAGCAATACAGTGTGATTTGTGGGGAGCAAAAGGTGGAGATGGGAGTCATCAATGTGATAAAGGCTTCTTTATTGAACGTATTAATAATGTGCGAGATGCGCGTAAAGTGACGCAACTTTCTTTTGCAAACTATAGCTCAGAAACATTGAATCAACATCAAAGAACCATGTCGAGTATAGGTTCGCAGCTAAGAACCTTCTTCCATAGAGTGCTACCTAAGGATGTTGGCTATGCTGTGCTCGATGATAAAGGAAAAGTGGTTTACCACAGTGATAATAAACGTGCCATGCTTGAAGACATGGTGGTGGAAACGAACAATAACGGACAACTCCGTAGCCTCTTGAAACATGGTGAAGTTGGTGAAACCCCCGTCGATTTTTCAACAACTTATCGTAATGATAAACACCAGTTTGTCGGTGGGAATCTCCATGATGCTATGCCTTGGAAATTAGTCGTTTTTTATAAGAGATACCCCGTAGCTATTAACAATTTGCTATTGATCATTTTAGCGCTCGGGATGTTTGTCGGGTTGCTTATTCCACTATTTTTAGGTTGTCGATATGCTGTTGAACAGGTTTGTTGGAGTCACATATTGCGTTTTAATTATCAGCGACAACCTTATTATGACGCCGTTGCTGTATTACTGGCTTGCGCCAGCATTTTTGCCTTTTCTTTAATCGGTATCGTTCAAGACTTGAGCTTACGACTCATGCTTTGGTTGTCGATTAGTGTTTGCTTGTTAGCTTATCTAACTAAGCTTTTCAGTGCTCAAAAGCATGTTCGTATCATTTCTCAACCCTATATTCCCTTTGCTATCATGCTTTTAATACTAGGTACTGTCCCTGTTTTAAGATGGGAAAGTATGGTTTTCAGCTTTGATGATCCCATGAGTTTTGTATTCGCTTTCTTAGGCACTGCTTTGTTGGTATTTGGTATTTATCGGGTACGAAAAGTTAAAGGTCAACTTACTGACGGTGCATCGACTAGTACTCGCAGATATAGCCAAAGCTATGTCCTCTATCTCATTATGTTTTTGTGGGTGATGACGGTTGTACCATCTGCAATGATAGTAAATAGCGCAAATAGTTATTTATTGCAGTACCAAGCACATGGTCAATCGGAACACCTGATAGAGCAGAATGACAGTTACAACCAAGCAGTGAATGATTACTTCGACCTTGTTCGTATAGAAAACAGAGAGGACTATATACGCACCGATTGGTTAAGCCCTGATGAGTTGAATAAATCGCTTGTTTATATCGGTGACAGCCAATGGATAACGCTAAATCCTGAAGGTAATGAGATCCGAGACCCGTTAATGAATCTCTTCGTACGTTTTGATGGTCTCGGACCTGCTTTAGATCCTGACTTGTATCATATGGCTAAAGTAAGTAACACGCCTATGGATATAGATGCTACCAAGCATTCAGACCATGACCTTATTCTTACTTATGATGCGAACCGGTTCATGTTCTCTGCGCTTGAGCATCAATTGGGGTTGGTTATTGTTGTTCTATTGGTTGTTTTTGCTGTTTTGTATTACATCATCCGAGATTACTTTGTTGAGCGTATGCTTGGTGAGCATATTCCTGAGAATTTCAGATCTTTTATCGAAAACTTAGACAAGCAGAAAATACAGCACATTCAGTCACTGTTTAATGATAAGCAGCCTGTCTATTTACAAATTCAGCGAGCTACACCGTTGAGAGTGGAACAGCTGATATCGTACTTAAACTTATCTATGTTTGAAGGTCGGGTATTGAATATAAGTCGTCACCTAGAACAAATTGGTGGGCAGTTCAGTTTAGTCTTAGATGTTGAACAAGCGATTGCGAGAGGGCAGAGCCTTCGAACATCCGTTGTTGTTATCGAAGGTTTAGATAACCTGGCAGCCATTAAGGAAAAAAGGCTGCTAGCACACCAGCTCTTAGCCGAACTAATGCAGATTGACGGTGTGAATATTATTCTTGTTTGTGAGGAGAACCCCTTATTTAAGCTATGTCATCAAAGTGATTATCCTGACATCGATGAAGAGAGTTACCCTGATTCTCAAGAGGTATTGATATGGGCAAACCTGCTAGCTAAATATGTGAAAGTATACGATTGGTCACCACGACATAAATCCCAACAAGATATCGATTTAACGGCGCTTGATGTCTTAGCACATGAAATACAAGGGTGGCCTGAACTAGCGGATATCGGACAAGGACTTGAAGACTATCATCGTCATTTCAATGGCAATATGCCGATCAACGAGTCATGGAGTGACGAACAAATTGTAGAATATTTCTTATCTCATGCGGACTCCCTTTATCGGACTAAATGGCAACATTGCACCAAAAACGAACGAGTTGCACTTTACCAAATAGCCAGTGGCTGTTTAGCAAATCCGGGTAATGCTCAGACACTTATACAATTGGTCAAACGGGGCTACTTATATCGAGATGGTGGTTGGTTCATTGTGAACAGGAGTTTTGGTCGTTTCATATTATCGGCTGAGAAAGAGGATGTTATTTCGGAGTGGCTTAAAGAAGCTAACTCTAGTATCTGGCAATATTTGCGTATCCCTATCATGATTGCAGTCGTTGTATTGGTTATTTTTATCGTCTTTAGTACAGGTCAAACCTTAGAATCTGTGCTTGCTGTGTTGACGGCTATTTTAGGACTTGTGCCCCTTTTGCTAC
Organism: uncultured Pseudoalteromonadaceae bacterium; assembly: GCA_964625615.1. GTDB lineage: Bacteria > Pseudomonadota > Gammaproteobacteria > Enterobacterales > Alteromonadaceae > M269. The sequence goes on from CAZVDU010000131.1 coordinate 11,520, forward strand.
GTAACATGAGTTTATTTAGAGGAGGTTCAAGCTAAAAAAGTGCCAAATTAGCAAAACATTTTTCCCTTTCGACCATTGTCGAGGAATAAAATAGCGTCGAAAAAAGCACATAATCAATAATTTGCATGGCGAAAAGCCCTAACTTAGTGCTAAAATTCCGTAGATAAGCGGAGGCTATACATAATTGTTACAATTTAT
>CAZVDU010000132.1:0-11688 GCA_964625615.1 uncultured Pseudoalteromonadaceae bacterium
TATTTAACACGTTATTAAACAGGAACATTGAAAAATGGCTGACGATTCAACTGCCTATTTAGCAGACAACCTCATCGAGTTCTTCCAAAAGTTTGGTTTATCATTGACCTATGAGCAGACTTTCTACCAACTCCTCGCGCTATCAGCCTTATTCTTAATAGCCCTTATCAGTTTTTATGTCAGCCGTTATATACTGCATAAGGTGGTCCTAAGTTTTATCGCTAAAAGTAAAACTCAATGGGATGATTGTCTCGTAAGCTATGGTTTCTTCAACAGAGCTGCACATATTGTCCCGTCATTAACATTATATTTGCTCTCACCAACACTGTTTGATCAAAATTTGTTGATCTATGTTGTCATCAAGAAGTTTGCTTTGATTTATTTGATGACCAGTGTGCTGTTTGCAGCGCTCAGTGTTTTCAATAGCGGCGAAGCAATCTATAACGAATCTGCACTCGCAAAACGGGCTCCAATTCGCGGTTTTGTGCAGGTCGGGAAACTAGTACTGACACTCGTTTATATCATTCTAAGCATTGCGGAGTTACTGGATAAGTCCCCCCTCATCCTGATATCCGGTTTAGGCGCAGTAACAGCCATACTGCTTTTACTTTTCAGAGATGCAATCCTAGGCTTTGTTGCTGGCATCCAAATAGCCGCAAACCGTATGGTCAACAACGGTGATTGGATCGAAATGCCTAAATACCATGCAGATGGCGATGTTTTAGCAGTGGGACTAACGACAGTAAAAGTACAAAATTGGGACAAAAGTATATCCACTATTCCAACACATGCATTGATATCAGAGCCAGTTAAGAACTGGCGAGGTATGCAAGAATCGGATGGCAGGCGTATTAAACGCTCTATCACTATTGATATCCAGTCAATCAAATTTTGCGACCAGTCACTTCTCGATCATGTACAAAACTTGCACGTGCTGAAACCCTATCTGGATAAAAAAAATGATGAATTATTGCAAGACCGTCAGCAACGGCAGTTAAGTGACGACGATATCATTAATGCGCGTAAGTTGACCAACTTAGGGACATTCAGAGCCTATATGCAAGCATATATAGACACCCACCCTCAAATTAATCAGTCACTGACTTGCATGGTCAGGCAGTTATCCGCGTCAGAATTGGGTATTCCTCTTGAAGTGTACTGCTTTAGTAAAATCAAAAACTGGGTCGAATATGAAGCGATACAAGCCGATATATTCGATCATTTCTTTGCCATGATGCCTTTATTTGAACTACGTGCTTATCAACGTATTAGTGATAAAGACTAACGCCAACTAGCGTGAGTTCAACAAGAACTCTGTATAGAGTTTAAGTACTTGATCGGGTACTTCAAGTTGAGGGTAGTGTCCCGCATCAATTGCATGCGAATCAGCATTGGGAATGAGCTCTCTATACCGGTCCAACATATGTTGCCCTGAAATAGGATCATGAACGCCATTAATAAACCGAAGTGGAACTTTTGTATTTTGCATAGCGTCTAACCAATCGTCGCGATGCACTCTGCGTTCATCCAGATAACGAAGCATATTGGGCAAAACACGACGACCGTTATTTTCGTTCAGTAATTGCCATAGCGTATCAATTTCTTCTTTTTTAGGTGGTGTATTCGGGCCAAAGATACGCGTAAAGCTGTTAGACAATGTTGCTTTGGTCATACATCGACTCAAAAATGGGCCTAGGGGCCCTTTTAGCAGTTTTTGTGTCAGTAAAGGTCTATGGCTTTCTGGAAACAACCCACCATTTAAAAAGCACAAGCTAGACACTTGGAAGCTCAAACGCTCGGTATGATGCCGCTTTAGAAGTTCTTGTGCGACAGAATTACCGTAATCATGAGCCAGGATATGGCACTTCTTGACATGACGCTGCTGCAACAATGCCTCTATCAGGTCTGCCTGTTCCAATAACGAATACTGGTGCGGAAAAGGTTTATCGGATAACCCATAACCTAATAAATCTGGCGCCAGTAATTGATATGACTGTCGTAGATGAGGCCAAAGATAATGCCAATCCCAAGCTGCACTCGGGAAACCATGAATCAATAGGACAACTTCACCCTTCCCTGCTGTCCAATAGGCCATTTGATGACTATGAACAGACGCATAGTTAGCATTTGTTTTATAAGATGCTAAATCACAGAGAAATGTTTGAGCAGCTGAATGACTATTCATAATAGATGATGGAATGCCTTTATATTGAGACTAGAGCGCAATGCGGCGCTTGTTTATTATTTTCATTAGCTCACAGTAAAGCAAGTCTAATTCACATTTGCATGTAAACAATGTGCAAATTACATATGCTTCTCACTCGATGAAGTCAGGATACAGCCCCTAATCAGTGCCCACCGATATTAATAGTGATAAATAAAAAAGGCCAAGCATGATAGGTGCTTGGCCAAAGGACCTCAAGGGAATCGAGGATTTTTAAGCGGCTACTTCTTGTACTGCGTGCACCGTTTGGCGAATAAGGTAATCGAAAGCACCTAAAGACGCTGTCGCACCATCGCCCATCGCGATAATAATTTGCTTGTAAGCAGAAGTGGTGACATCACCGGCTGCAAACACGCCAGGGATAGAGGTTTCACCTTTCTGATTAATGATGATCTCACCACGTCCAGTTGTCTCAATATCACCTTTTAGCCATTCCGAATTAGGTATTAAACCTATCTGTACGAAAATGCCGGCGAGTTCAACGGTATGTGATTCATCGGTGGTTCTGTCGGTATAAATCAAACCATTAACGCGTGTGCCATCACCAACCACTTCGGTCGTTAGTGCATTCAGAATGATAGTGATATTACTCATCGAATTGGCTTTGTCTTGCAGCACTTGGTCAGCGCGAAGTTTTGAGTCAAATTCAAGAACAGTGACATGTTCAACGATATTAGCAAGGTCTATTGCAGCTTCAATACCTGAGTTTCCACCACCTATAACAGCAACACGTTTACCTTTAAATAATGGTCCATCGCAATGCGGGCAATACGCGACACCTTTACCACGATATTCTTGCTCACCCGGTACGTTCATTTCTCTCCATCTTGCGCCTGTCGCGACAATGACGGATTTACTTGACAGTGTGGCACCATTTTCTAACTCGACTTCGATAACATCACCCATCGCAGTAGTAATTTTATTAAGCTTTACAGCTTTATTGTCATCCATGATATCCACGTCATAATCACGAACATGCTCTTCCAAGCCAGCTACCAATTTAGGGCCCTCTGTTTTCTTCACAGAGATAAAGTTTTCGATACCGACTGTTTCGGCGACTTGACCGCCAAACTTATCCGCAACAATACCGGTGCGAATGCCTTTTCTAGCTGAATAAATTGCGGCTGACGCACCAGCAGGGCCACCTCCGACAATCAACATGTCAAATGGCGCTTTTTCATTCATTTTCTCGGCTTGTTTTTCACCGGTGTTAGGATCAATTTTCTTTAAAATTTGATCAATAGTAACGGCACCTTGGCTAAAGAGTTCACCATTAAGATAAACGCTGGGTACCGCCATAATATTTCTGTCGTTGACTTCTTCTTGGAACAAGCTGCCGTCAATCATTGTATGGGTAATTCTTGGATTAAGTGCTGCCATCATATTCAGTGCTTGCACTACGCCAGGGCAGGTTTGGCAACTCAAAGACACAAAGGTCTCAAACGCCAAATCGATATGTAAGTTACGGATGTAGTTTATTTGCTCTTCGGATAACTTAATGGGGTGCCCACCACTGTGCAACAATGCTAATACTAAAGAAGTGAACTCATGGCCCAATGGCACACCAGCAAAGGTTATTTTGCTCGTTGTTTTAGTCGATACAACTTGCATTGACGGCGATCTAACAGTTGCATCTTGTTGTTCAACAATAGAAACCAAGGGTGATAATTGTGCAATTTCACCTGCAAGTGTCTTAATTTCTTGTGACTTTTTCGGTTGAAGTGTTTCATCCAATGCAAGATGCAACTCTACTTCTGACGTTAAATTTTCTAGATAAGCCTTTAACTGGGCACTTAGTTTTGGATCTAACATGGTCCACCTCGATTGAATAAAATGTGCGAATTCGGATGTCAGGAGCTCAACAAGGAGCCCCTTCCAATGAAAAAACTAAGACTTAGATTTTTCCAACGAGATCAAGAGAAGGTGCCAATGTTTCTTCACCTGGCTGCCATGCAGCAGGGCAAACTTCACCGTCGTGACCAGCAACATACTGTGCAGCTTGAACCTTACGTACTAATTCAGATGCTGAACGACCAATACCTAAGTCATGGATTTCTGCGACTTTGATTTCACCTTCAGGGTTTACAACGAATGTGCCGCGAAGTGCTAAACCGTCTTCTTCAATCATTACGCCGAAATCGCGAGTGATACGGCCAGTCGGGTCGCCAATCATTGGGAATGTGATTTTGCCAATAGTGTCAGACGTGTCATGCCACGCTTTGTGTGTGAAGTGCGTATCTGTTGATACAGAGTAAACTTCGACACCCATTTCTTGTAACTGCGCATAGTGATCAGCTAAATCACCAAGCTCCGTTGGGCATACGAAAGTGAAGTCTGCAGGGTAGAACATGAAGATTGCCCACTTACCTAAAACATCCTTCTCGCTGACGTCAATGAACTCACCATTGTGGAAAGCTGTTGCGTTGAATGGTTGAAGTTTTGTATTAATAATTGACTGAGTCATAATAATTCCTAAAAGTTACATTACATAAGAAGTTGTCTTCGGGAATGATAATAGGTGTTCAGTTATAACTATTAAAATAGTAGTTTTAGATAGTGGTAATCAGTTTTTCTGATTTATGAATAGAGAAAACACATTGATATAAGTGCAAATTTAAGGAGCCTCTACAGAGTTGCCATAGAGACTTTCTGATGATTACCCTATCAGTTTAAAATAACAGTCGTCTCTACTTCCAGCATGATAGAGGGTAGGTAAAGCCCTTTCACTTCAACCCACGTAGAAGATGGGTATTTGTCCTTATTGTAGTAATCTAGGCGCGTTCCTTGCGCATCAGCTAAAGCTCGCATATCTGTAGTATAGATAGTCTCTTTAACGATGTTGTCTGAGGTAACGCCATAGTCATCGAGTATTCTTTTCAGATAGGAATAGACAGAGTTAATCTGCGCTTCCATGGTTTCCCCTGGCCCTGTTATGCCAGAAATATGGAGCGTATTCCCAACTTTAACCACTTGTGTGTAGCCGAATTGGGCCTCCCATTCACCATAATACTTTCGCTCAATGGTTTCTTTTTGTGAGTAGGATTTCGAACCACCCGATGAATCACTGACACTCAACACACAACCTGACAAAGACAGCGAACAGGCAACACCAAGGCAAAACAACTTAAACGTAGACATAAAACTCCCTGAAATTATTGAAAATACCCTCTCATTCTATATCAGAAAAAGCTAAAACGATTACTCAAATCATACCCACTGCGTTCATTCGCGTTACATATCAAATTCTTTTAGCTTTCTTGTTAGGGTATTGCGTCCCCACCCAAGCAACTTAGCAGCTTCTTGCTTACGCCCACGCGTGTAATGCAAAGCACGATCTAACATGATCTTTTCAAACTCAGGGGTTGTATCGCTGAGGATATTACTCTGTCCGCTTCTAAGTTGTTGATCCGCCCAAGACGCTAACAACGTTTGCCAATCACCTGATATTACCGGTTGAACCTTCAAGCTCGTGGATTGATGCAACTCAGGCGGTAAGTCCTGAGTATGTACTTCCTTACCACTTGCCATAACCGTTAACCAACGGCATAAGTTTTCTAACTGTCTAACATTACCAGGCCACTCAAGCTGGTTAAGCACCTTTTGTGTGCTTTTATTGATCGACTTAGGCTCAACTTCCAATTCTACTGCTGCTTTCGACATAAAATGTTGCGTCAGCAACGGTATATCTTCTCTACGTTCATTCAAGCTCGGCATATGGATGCGTATAACATTCAATCGATGAAATAAGTCCTCTCTGAATTTTCCTTCCACAACACGCTGTTCAAGGTTCTGATGGGTCGCAGCAATGATCCTTACATCTACGTCCACAGACTGATGTCCGCCGACACGATAGAACTGTCCATCTGACAACACACGCAGCAATCGCGTTTGTACATCAAGGGGCATATCTCCAATTTCATCCAAGAAGAGCGTCCCGCCGTGCGCTTGTTCGAACCGACCTTGGCGCATGGTATTTGCACCTGTAAATGCCCCTTTTTCGTGACCAAATAACTCAGACTCAATTAAGTCCGCTGGAATAGCCGCCATGTTTAAGGCAACAAAGCTTTTTGTATGTCGAGGGCTATGCACATGCAGAGCTCGAGCAACTAACTCTTTACCTGTTCCCGATTGTCCATTAATTAAAACGCTAATACTGGAGCGCGATAATCGCCCAATAGCTCTAAAGACTTCCTGCATTGCAGGTGCCTCACCAATAATCTCCGCACTTTTTTCTTCAGAGGCCTTTTCTTGCTTTTTGCTATTTTCTTGTGCGTGCACCAATGCACGCTGTACCAAACTAACAGCATCATCAATATCGAAGGGTTTAGGTAAATACTCAAAAGCTCCGCTTTTATAAGCTGTTACAGCGCTGTCGAGATCAGAGTGTGCGGTCATGATAATGACAGGTATGTCGGGGAAATCTTTATGGATCTGTTGCATCAGCTCGTTGCCATCCATCTGTGGCATACGAACATCAGAAACAATAACTTGAGGCGGCTGCTCTGCATGTAACTGCAACAGCATATCCTCTGGATTTTCAAAACTAAAGCATTCAATCTGTGATGCCTTGAGTGCTTTTTGCAAAACCCAACGTATAGAACTATCGTCATCCACTATCCACACTGGTGCTGAATTCATTCGTGGGGTTCCTTTCTATCAATGGGCAAATAAATACTGAACTCTGTATGGCCAGGCCAACTATCGAGTTCAATTTTGCCTTTATGGTGTTCAATTAAACGCTGAGCAATCGATAACCCTAAGCCTGTTCCATTTTGTTTGCTGGTGACCATAGGATAAAAAAGGGTATCCCTGATGTCATCTGGAATGCCAGGCCCGTCATCAATAATTTTAATAACGGCAACCAGGGGAAACTGTTGTCCATGAATGGTAACTCGCCGCTTAACACGCGTTTTAAAGCGAATTTTACCTTGCCAATCGACTGCCTGCGCAGCGTTATGTGTAATATTGAGCACTATCTGTTGGATCTTATCTTCATCTAACCACACGTTAGGAATACTCGGGTCGTAATCGCGCTCTATAATGAGGGTTTGTCTATTTTCAACATTCACTACCCTACGCACTTTTTCCAATATCTGATGTAAATTGTGCCAAGCAAACTGAGGGGGAGTATTAGGGCCTAGTAGGCGGTCAACCAATCCACGTAGCCTGTCGGATTGCTCAATAATCATCTGCGTAAACTCTTGTAGCTCGCTTTGCTCCAGCTCTTTTTCAAGAAGCTGTGCGGCGCCACGAATACCACCAAGTGGGTTCTTAATTTCGTGAGCCAACCCCCTAACCAGGTGACGAGCAGCTTGTTGCTGAGCCCATTGTTGGGTTTCTTCAGATATACGCTTTTGGTTGTCGATTGTTCTCACTTCAACCAACACATGTTGCTCGTTGTCGAGCATAAAGTTCGAAGCAACAACATCAACCAAAATGTGTCGGCCATCCGCAAAGAGCATTCTTACTTCGCTTGCAGAAAAGCCTTCTTTTGTTTCAAGCAAATACAACAACCGATGTCTTTCAGAGTCTGCATTGACCCAATATTTATCAAAAGCTTCATTTTTTAGTCGATTAACACTTTGCTCAAAAATGTTTTCAGCAGCTTGATTTGCGTATTGAATACGCAAATGAGCATCCAACAGCACGATACCCGTTGAAATATGACTAAAAAGATTTTCAAAAAACACTGTTTGCAACGCCGTCCAATATTGAGTAAGCACCATAATGGTGCAAATGCACTAAAACGACAAACGCTTATTCAAAATAACCAGTAAGCAATGCTCAGTTTGGTCGAATAAAAATGGATGTCCGGTGCATAAACACTTCGATACTCTCACTAGATGCAAGGACCTTGCCCGAACCGCTTAAATAATTGATTTGTAGATGATGGGCGCCGCGATCGACGTTTTGTAACGTGAAGGAAGGTTGTGTATTGGAACTGACTTTCTTACCGTCCATTAATAAGTGAAACGTGCCATTAGCACGAGGGGATATGGCGCCGGTAACTCTTATTATGCCGTTATTATTACGCACCGTTGCTTGGTCTGTAGGTTGCTTAAACGTTAGTTTATATTTCACTGTAGGCCGAGTGGCGGCTGGTGTTCTTGTGCGTGGTTTAGCCGGCGGTAAACTCACACTATTAAGCTTACGCAACTCCACTGGTGTTGCATTACCAGAAGGTTTGTCTGAATAGATAACACGTCCGTCTTCTGTCACTATTTTATAGATAGTTTGCGCAGAAACAGCACTAGCAAAGAGAAGGAATAGTAAAATACTTAAACGCATATTTTTAACACCTCTCTTAATCACATTCACTAAAAATGGCGCCCATTTCCCGACTAAAGTCGGTCCTACATAGGATAACCTGTAGGAGCGGTTTCAACCGCGAATAAGCTTTGCCCTGACATCTACAGTGTAGCTTGTTTTAGGGGCAACAAAAAAGCCCGCGATGATAGCGGGCTTTATACTCAGGTATTAATGTTTCCTTGATGACATCATCAAGGCATCAATATCGTTAGAGGCTGTAGTACATATCAAACTCAACGGGGTGAGTTGTCATGTTCAAGTGCTGTACTTCTTCACGCTTGAGCTCTAAATAAGCATCAATCATGTCGTCAGTCATGACGCCACCCGCTTTTAAGAAGTCACGATCATCGTCAAGCGCATCAAGTGCTTGCTCGAATGAACTTGCTACTGTTGGGATTTCTGCGGCTTCTTCAGGCGGTAAGTCATACAAATCTTTGTCCATAGAATCACCAGGGTGAATCTTGTTCTGTATGCCGTCAAGGCCGGCCATAAGCATGGCAGAGAATGCTAAGTAAGGGTTAGCCGTTGGGTCAGGGAAACGAACTTCAATACGACGTGCTTTTTCGCTGTTCACAAAAGGAATACGAATCGACGCAGAGCGGTTACGCGCAGAGTAAGCTAGCATAACCGGCGCTTCAAACCCAGGTACAAGGCGCTTGTAGGAGTTTGTAGATGCATTAGCAAATGCATTGATAGCACGCGCATGCTTGATGATACCGCCAATATAGTAAAGCGCTTCATCAGAAAGGCCCGCATACTTATCACCAGCAAAGATATTAACGCCCCCTTTACTAATAGACTGGTGGCAGTGCATCCCTGAACCGTTATCACCTACAAGTGGCTTAGGCATAAAGGTCGCAGACATGCCGTATGCATGCGCAACATTATGAACAACATACTTGTACACTTGGATTTCGTCAGCTTTGGTGACCATCGAATTAAATTCTGTTGCAATCTCATTCTGACCAGCTGTCGCTACTTCATGGTGATGCGCTTCAATCGTTAAGCCCATTTCTTCCATAACCATACACATGGCCGCTCGAATGTCATGGCTTGAATCGACTGGTGGCACAGGGAAATAACCACCTTTCACACCAGGACGATGTCCCATATTACCTTCTTCATATTCAGAACCTGAATTCCATTTCGCTTCACTTGAATTGATTGCATAGAAAGAACCGGCCATGTCTGTATGGAAACGAACATCGTCAAACATAAAGAACTCTGGCTCAGGACCAAAATAGGCTTCGTCACCAATGCCTGTTGATTTAAGGTACTCTTCTGCACGGCGTGCAACAGAGCGTGGGTCACGTTCGTAGCCTTGCATCGTTGTAGGCTCTAGGATGTCACAACGAACATTCACTTGTGTCTCTTCAGCGAAAGGGTCAAGCACAACTGATGTAGGGTCTGGCATTAAGATCATGTCTGACTCATTGATGCCTTTCCATCCAGCAATCGATGACCCATCAAACATTTTACCTTCTTCAAAGAAGTCTTCGTCTACTGCGTGAGCAGGAATGGATACGTGTTGCTCTTTGCCTTTAGTATCTGTGAAACGTAAGTCTACAAACTTCGCTTCGCTTTCTTTAATCAGGTCTAAGGCCTTCTCTACTGCCATAATGTCCTCCAGTAAACGGAATAAAAAATAAAAATTAAGCTGACACGCTATCGGCTCTTTAAAGCTAAAATCGTGCCAAACAGAAATAGTTTGTTAACAACAGGCTTTATCAGCGATCGCGCTTATCATTGTCTTTTCTTGAGCCCTTACATTGCACCAAAATAGTGCAAACCATTCCATTTTGGTGCGCCGGCTTGAAATCAGCACTCACTTTAGTCAGCTTTAGTGCGCACGTAAAGGGTGTCTTAGTCATAAAAGGCGCATTCTTTAAACAATAATTCTAAATGAGGTGCAAAGGAACATCGCTTATTGTCCATTAACACTGTAGAATTCGCCGCCAGTTTTATACCGATTTGCCGGACTTGTTGAGAGATAGACATGACAACACCAACTGCCTCATTAGATAATTTGAGGAATATTGCCATTATTGCCCACGTTGACCACGGAAAAACAACCCTGGTTGATAAACTTTTACAACAATCTGGCACATTAGAGAGTCGCGGCGAGGCTGAAGAGCGCGTGATGGACTCCAACGACATCGAAAAAGAGCGTGGTATTACCATACTCGCGAAAAATACTGCGATAACCTGGAACGACTACCGCATCAATATCGTTGATACTCCTGGGCATGCCGATTTTGGTGGTGAAGTAGAACGTGTTCTTTCTATGGTTGATTCAGTATTGCTGCTTGTTGACGCGCAGGAAGGCCCTATGCCTCAAACGCGCTTTGTAACGCAAAAAGCATTCGCTCAAGGTTTGAAGCCAATTGTTGTTATCAACAAGATTGACAAGCCAAGCGCTAGGCCTGATTGGGTTATCGACCAAGTCTTTGACCTTTTTGATAACCTAGGCGCAAGTGACGAGCAACTTGACTTCCAAGTTGTTTACGCATCTGCGATCAACGGCTGGGCAGCTCTTGACTCTGACGCGCCAGGCGAAGACATGGAACCGTTGTTCAAGACTATCGTTGAGCAAGTAGAGCCGCCAGCAACTGATGTTGAAGGCCCACTACAAATGCAAATATCGCAGCTAGATTACAATTCGTATGTTGGTGTTATTGGCGTTGGCCGAATGACTCGCGGAACCATCAAAATCAATCAACAGGTTACCGTTATTGATAAAGAAGGTAAGAAACGCAACGGCAAAGTCGGACAAGTGCTAGGCTACTTGGGACTTGAACGTCACGAGACCGGTTCTGCAAACGCGGGTGACATCATCGCTGTAACGGGATTGGGTGAGCTTAAAATCTCTGACACCATTTGTGATGTGAATAACGTCGAAGCACTTCCAGCCTTGAGCGTTGACGAACCGACAGTCACCATGACCTTCCAGGTCAACACCTCTCCCTTTGCTGGTAAAGAAGGTAAATTCGTTACTTCACGTAACATTCTGGAGCGCTTACACGACGAGCTGGTACACAACGTAGCCTTACGCGTTGAAGAAACTGAAGACCCAGACAAGTTCCGTGTTTCTGGTCGTGGTGAACTTCACTTAGGTATATTGATTGAAAACATGCGTCGTGAAGGTTACGAACTTG
>CAZVDU010000133.1:0-11444 GCA_964625615.1 uncultured Pseudoalteromonadaceae bacterium
TTTATCGATATCGGTAATCGTGTTGAAGGTAGTGCTAAGTATACAGCCGTACATGACGGCGTTGCTTACTACTTCCAAAGCGCAGCCAATAAAGCAACATTTGAAAAAAGCGCGAGCAAGTACACACCGCAAAACGGTGGCTTTTGTACTTTCGGTGTTTCTGTAGGTAAGAAGTTCGATGGCGACCCGCAATACGCCGACGTAGTAGGCGGTAAGCTTTACGTTTTCCTTAATGAAGATATCTACAAGGAATACCAAAAGAATCCTAAGAAAACGATCTCAACCGCTAAGAAACAGTGGAAGGAAATCGAGCACACAGCTGCAACTGCTCTGTAATACAAAGGGGAACGAAATCTGTCACGCGTTCCCAACTTAGGATGAACGATTATTCGCCTCGTCCTAAGTAATGTTTATTAAAAATTAACTTAAATATTAAATGTTTGGAGAAATATCATGAAAAGAATTATTGCTGTTGCCGTTTTAATGATGGGTGTTGCTGGTATGCCAGCTTACGCAGCCGATGAAAATAACGTTGCAGCTGGCTTAACTGCTGCAGGCGCACCTCTTGGTTTACACGGTGTCGATCCCGTTGCCTTTATCGATATCGGCAACCGCGTAGAAGGTAGTGCTAAATTCACTTCTGTACATAACGGCGTTGCTTACTACTTCCAAAACGAAGCGAACAAAGCAACATTTGAGAAAAGTGCCAACAAATACACACCACAAAACGGCGGATTTTGTACTTTTGGGGTGTCAGTTGGTAAAAAATTCGATGGCGACCCGCAATATGCTGACGTAGTAGACGGTAAGCTTTATGTTTTCTTGAACGAGGATATCTACAAGGAATACCAAAAGAATCCTAAGAAAACGATTTCAACTGCTAAAAAACAGTGGAAGAAAATCGAACACACAGCTGCAACCAGCCTGTAAATCAATATGGGGGCGTACCTATCATACGCTCCCTATTTAACCTTAGGAATATGCTATGAATATTATCGATCATTTAAGCATCGGTGTACCTGACCTTAAGCACGCCGCGACCTTTTATGACGGTTTAATGGAAACACTGGGATGCAAACGTTTAGCGACATCAGATCGATTTGCTGCTTACGGTAAAGACACAGTCCAATTTCTATTGATGTTGCCTGCTGACGGACAACTATTTACAAAGGGTAACGGTACCCATATTTGTTTCCGTGCCAACACAAAAGACAGTGTCGATGCCTTTCATGTTTTTGCCATTGCTAATGGTGGTCGTTGTGATGGGCAACCTGACTCTCGTCCTGATTACCCTATACCCAATGTTTACGCCGCCTTCATACGCGACCCTTTTGGTCATAAATTAGAAGTCATTTTTAATGGCTTTAGCACTTATTAATATCGGATAACTATCATGCAAACTGCTTATTACTACCTCGCACTCAGTGGCATACTAACACTTTTACTATGGACACCTTACATACTCGCTAGAGCTTTCGTGTGGGGCATACCTTCGTTCTTACATAACTACCCAGAAAAATTCCCACAAGAACAGCCACAACAACCTTTGTGGGCAGCAAGAGCACAACGGGCACACCTGAATATGGTCGAAACCATGCCTGCGCTTATTGCTATCATCGTCGCTGCAGGGTTTATTGCCCCTCAAACGGCCCATGCTGACATTGCCACTTGGTCACAAGTATTCTTCTTTTCAAGAGTTGTCCATGCAGTTGTCTACATCGCTGGTATCCCCTTTTTAAGAACACCTGTGTACCTTGTTTCTTGGGCCTCTGTACTCATGATTGGGGCCAGTACATTACTCTAATCCAAGTTTCCCATTCATAGCTCCTCCATATGAGTTATGAGTGGGACTTTCAGGAAAGGTTATATTTACGACGTACTTGATTGACTAAGCGCTCTCTCGAACTACGCAACCTCTCATGTGGTGCGAACAGTGCACTAGCCTCATCCAACAAGTTGATAGCCACCACTAACCGACTTATTTGTTCTCTATCCAATTTACTAAACCTACATATCGTTTCTATCTCTCGTATAGCCAACTCTTTGGCCGCAATATCTTCCGGCAATCCGGAGCGCGTACATAAACCATAAGTGCCACTCAAAAAATGCTGCCACTCACTGTTTATATGTAACTCCATCTCTCCATCATTTTCCAAATGACTAACTGAGAATCCTTGTTTTTTCAGGCTTTCCAGAGCCTCTTTATAGCGATTACTAAAAAGGTCTAAAGCACTACTTTCTGTCTTAAGTAAAGTAATCATACTCAGCCAGGAAGGATATCCCTTGGCATAATAATCTATAGTCTGTTTACTAGCATGCTCCCCGAAATATGAATTACTCGTTAATGATAAGTCTAGCGTGTAAGAAGGTTTTGGCATTAACGACAGGCATTGGTAATCCTTAAGCGCTTGCTCAGTCACTTTTGAAAATGCAAGTAGCGCTTCTGTTGTTAAAAAATATTGATTCAAATAGGTAATGAGCGATATCGCATTCCCACTCTCACTATTCCGTATTGTCATATCATATTGTCTCCGTTTTCATTTTCAGGCAGTCTAACGGTTAAGTGACTATGACACTTCGATGCATATCGAACTAAAAAAGGTAGTGACGTTGGAACCAGATATCTCTTTTGTAGCTAGCCTTATTGGTGATCCTACTCGCGCATGCATGCTGACGGCACTCATGGGAGGAAAAGCACTGACGGCTACCGAATTGGCCGTTGAAGCCAATGTGACCTCACAAACTGCAAGCAGCCACTTGAGTAAGCTCGTTGATGGACAATTACTTGTTGTTAGAAAACAAGGCCGTCATAAGTACTTTCAACTTAAAGGGTTTGAAGTCGCTGAATTAATAGAAAAACTGTTAACGATGACAGCAAAAAATGCCACCACGAACATATCTACAGGCCCTTCAGATCCTAAACTTAAGCAATCTCGCATATGCTACGACCACCTAGCTGGGGAGATTGCCGTTGCTTTATACGACTCTCTAGCCAAGCAAGAATACATCGTCGATAAACAGTGCGAGACTTTGCTTACAGATTTAGGAAAAACATTTTTTAATGGCTTAGGCGCGGATGTTGAAAATATGCCTCGAAATAAACGCCCAGTATGTAAGTCGTGTTTAGACTGGAGTGAAAGACGGAATCATCTTTCAGGAAGACTAGGTCAGTGGATACTAAATGACTTGTTTAGTAAAGGTTGGGCAGCGAAAGATCTTAACTCAAGAGTGATTCATTTCACGCCGAAAGGATTGGCTCTTTTTAATAAAAGGTATGGTGTAGGGTGATTAACTTAGCTCTCAGCTAGAAGCGGCTAATCAATACGCTTTTTACATACGGCTCTATTGATAGATACGAGCTTAAACAAATAGTTTCTATCAAAATCAGAAAAACAACTCCTAGGTCATTTTTGTTCTACATAGCCCCCCAAGCCTCTATATCTCAATGCTAGCTTTGCTAGAGAAAATTTGTTATTACATGGAATAAAAGGACCTATTGGGTCGTAACTAAATTGTTAGGTATTTATGGGAAATATTGCTTTCAATATGCAAATCGGAAATATGCTAAAAGCAAAGTATTCTCTTTTGCTTGCTATTCTTCCAATTGGTCTAATGTTTACCTCATTTGGACCCACCTGGATTATTGCAGTCATGCTAGCAAACTGGCTTGGGTTGCCAATTGATGGCCCAGTAAAAGACGAAGAATACGGCACAGTTTGGTTGATTTCATTCTTGGCAGTTGGTGCATTTCTTATGTTAGCTGGGTACATTTCAGGGTGGCTTTTAAACGCTTTAATTTCTCGCCATTTCTATAAATGGGATAAGGACAAAGTTAAAAACGTTTACTTAAAATCGCGAGTACCTAACGAATGGCTCAAAGATGATCAAACTCTCATCGTTGCTGAGAGCTCAAAAATGGAAGAATGGCGTAAAAAGAGGAAACATGGCGCTTTCAAGTTCGTTTTCAAAAATGGTGTCTGCGGATGGGGTTTAATAATGTTTGGCATTATGGCACTTGGTCCGGCATTAATTTCCGAAAGTTCGATAGAAATAAGGCCCTTGTTATTACAAGCGCTAGTTTGGGCTGCGGCTGGCGCATTATTCGGTTATATAATATGGTTTTCTTCGGAGAAACAATATCAAAATTACAATGATAGGAAACGCACTTAACAATGGCACTCAATCAGATAAAAATAGTTGGTTGGTTGCCCTCAGCGTACAGTGACGCCAACAATTTTATGCCGTTCAGTGTGGGCGTTATATGCCATGACTAGAACTGACGCAATCTCAAAAATTCGAGTTTCCCTTATAGGTAGTCCTCGGGTCATTACACCTAAAAATTCGACTTATAAGTCTTACGTTAAACAACAATCAAACGCACTTATTGAAGCTGCAATTGAACCTACGAAGGCCAAAGTGGGCTCGGCATGTTTTCCTGAGTACTATTTAGAAAAGTATCAGAAGTCCACTGTATGGGCTATTGCTCGGTCAGACAATAATTGGCTTTTGACATTGGAGAATGAACAAGAATTTGCGTTAGCGTTCGGAAATTCAACAACCAACCTAATGATGCTAGGTTTTTCTTCATCAGATGCATTAGCTGAATGGCTAGGTTGATGTCATAAACAAATTATGAAGGGGACGCTGACAAACTAAACTTCACCTATAAACCATTATATGTACTGGACAATATGAACAATGAAGCTGCAAAAAAACTAGATAAGCTGTTACTTAAAGATCGTATGAAAAGCGCTCGCCTATGGACAATCATAGGTTTTTGTTTGGTTTTATTTGTTCTAATGCTCCTGGGTTTATCTGCTAAAAATCAAGAGTTGGTTGTTGGTGTTGCTACCGGAGCATATACAAGACTGCATGACGAAGGGCATTCTAAGTATGTCATGGTAAAAGTACCGTCAAAGCCACAACCAGTTAAAGTGAGATTACCCAAAGGGCAATTAGTCTTAAAAGGAGCCAAGGTTGAAGTTTACGAAATAGAAACTTTTTTGTTTGGCAGAGATAGATATAGGTTCTTAAAATATGTCGAATAAATACTAGTATAACAACGCGTCACAATTGACTCACCTCCATCGTTAGGATACGTATTCATGGGCACCATTTAAACTTCCGTCAACGACTTGGTTAGCCTAAATTGGAGAAATCAGTTTAACGTCGACTTTATTGTTCACCTGCTTCTGCTTGCAATCTGGATTTTATGGAGGAAAGATGCAGTCAAACGTGCGTATTAATTTGGTGTTTTAAACGTTGCCACAAGTGGTATATTTAGCATTTATGCACATGCCTCCTAGAGCAAGCCCCCTTTAACCTATCAAAACAACACTCACTTTAGCGTCAACTTCATCTCAATCATAGATGGCTTGAACCCTGACTTTTCATAAGCCTTAATCGCGGATTGATTCCCAGCGTATACATCCAAATAAAAATCACATAAACCTTGCTCTCTACCCCACGCAATCAACTTGTCCATAATGCGTTGATTAAGCCCGAGCCCTCGATAGGATTCGTCAACATACATAAAACCAAGGTATCCGTGTTGCTCATGTATTAATGATGCTTTTGACTCCCGAATCTGCAAGTAGCCGGTTCCTATTACCTGTTGCTCCTTCTCGGCAATAAGAACACACGCAGACTCACTTGCAACTAAGTGCTCAATATCATAGTAGATAGCGTTTTCAGGCTTAATTGAATCATTGTATGGTCGCTCTGCTTCAACGACTTGCTGTTCAAGCTCACGTAATAGCTCAATCTCAGTAACTAATGCTTCTCGAAACACTATTCCGTCGCTATTTTTCAATGCAGATCATCCATTCACTTGCAGGCATATTGCTGCATAAATAAGATCAGAGATAGGCGTTTTGACATTATATTCTTTTGCTAACTTCACGACTGTACCTAGCTGTGCTTCTATCTCAGACAACTTCCCTGATGCGATATCACGTTGCATTGACGTGGTGCTTTGAGAGGGTAACTTATCGACAAACTGCATGGTTTTGTCAACAATGCCGTCTTGTATTTCAATATCCATCGTCTTCGCTAATGCGTGTATTTCCGTCATCACATCAGACAATGCCTTTCTTGTTGTATTATTGTCTCTAATAGAACCAATAGGCGACGAAGTGATAGTACCAAGCGCACTCATAGCGCTGATAAACAAAAATTTTTCCCACATATCGGCCAAGATAGTGGATGATAATTTATGCTTGATCTGTGCTTGCTCAAAAGCCTTACTTAAACGCTGACAACGCTGTGAGATGTCGCCATTCAGCTCACCAAAGACAACATAAGGCATAGCACCTGTATGTTTAATAACGCCTGGCGCTTCAATAAAACTAATAATTTTGCACAGACCGCCTAACACCTGCTTTTTATCAAACATCTTTATTAATTGTGCGGGTGCGTCAACGCCATTTAGCAGTGGAATCAAAAATGTATCATCGGCGACTGCATTTTTAATACGCTCTGCGACGTCAACTAACTGCCAAGTTTTAGTCGCAAAAATAACAAGATCTTGTACAGGAATTGAGTCGATATGATCCGTCGCAACAATATTCTCGATAGCGAAATCACCGTCAATACTCGATACCCTAAGCCCTTGATTTTGCAGTGCCTTTAAGTGTTCCCCTCTTGCAACAAAAGTAACCTTGTGACCCGCTTGAGCTAAACGCCCACCAAAATACCCGCCTACTCCACCGGTTCCAATAACAGCTATATTTAACGGTTTCTGAGCCACATTTGTTGTCATATTCGATGTCCCTATTTAAAGTAATTTCTTCATAATCAACGCATCTTCTTTGACGTCAGTTTTATCATCAGACGTCGATGATAAGGTGTAATAACTCTTACGCGTTTCAATGAGTTCAAAACCAAAAAGCTCATAGAGGCCAATCGCCCTAGTATTACTCTGACGGACTTCAAGCCACACCTCTTCGCCTTCGATGGAAAGACTCTGAGCTAAGAATTGGTTTAGCATAGCTTTACCATACCCTTGGCCTTGACAGGCTTTATCAACGCCAATATCCATCAAAGTTACTTCACCTACGACATTGAGACCTATGTAATAGGCCACAGCTCTATCACCTACTTTCATTTGAAAGCCAAAATAGGGTTTATGTAAGCAATCTATAAAGGCGGTTTTAGACCAAGGGTTAGAATGACTTTGCCGATGCAAATCGTAAGCGTCATCACAATAGTCTCGATTTAACGACTCGAAAATAGTCTGTTGTTTCGCTTCAGACATAAAAATGATTCAAACGAGAGTTTGCAGCAAATTCCATAGCTGCTTTTTTGCCACTGGGTTATTCATTAAATGAGCAATAGGAGGGGTCTCTAACTCAGTGCCAGACAAACTAACACTGTCCGCAATGGACCAGTCGATTGACGTTTGGATACCTTCAGCGACTGATGCAACAACACTATTAGCAAATTGATGCTCACTAGGATCAATAGGAAATGTTGGATTTAATCCGGGAGAGACGGATTTAGTGGGTATCTTTTCTTCAGCAAGCTTTGATTTATCATAATCATTAGAGCCGGTCGACAACACATCTCGCAACGAACCAATAGAAGCAACCTTTTTCTCTTGTTGCTTCTCTTGCGTTAAAGCAATAGAGCCATCACCTTGCGTATCCTTAGGATCGCTGATCTGTGCTTCGTCGACAGTTACGCTGCGAAGATGCCATTGTGTAATACCCATCACCGACAAAACAGACTGTTGATAATCACTCGGTCGATCCTTTAAAACCTGTTCTTCGTCAAATGAACTCATGAAATGCAATACCTATATAACTGACGACATCATACATTGAACTGACACTCTGTCACCTAACAAATAACTCTGATACAAAGTCGCCCGAGAAGATACAAGAAAGCTCCAACCGCCCTTATAAGCATCATGCTTTTCTGCCACCATTAACAAGGAGTTTTTGCCCTAAAGATGATTCTAGTAAGCATTCAAACTCTTTCTCTGGCAAAGGTCGGTGATAATAATAGCCTTGTACTAAATCGCAATTAGCTTCCTTTACAAACACTTCGGCAGCAGCGTTTTCTATACCCTCTGAAATAACCTGCAAGTCCAAGTTTTTACCAATTTGTATAATACTGCGGGCAATAGCAGCCATTTTAGGATTATTAACCACATCTTGCAGAAAGCGTTTATCGACTTTCAAGTAATCAATAGGTAATGCCTGCAAACTATCAAATGATGCATACCCGGAACCAAAATCATCCAATGCGAATTTGATCCCTAGCGATTTTAATTCTCCCATAATCTGGCTGACTTTAAGTTTATCTTCCAAAAATAAGGACTCAGTTATTTCCAAAATAATATACTGACCTTCAAGGTCATAAGTTTCCAATGTATGTTTAATTCGCTTAACTAAATCTGGGTCAATAAACTCTCTTGGAGATAGATTAACGGCTATTTGTAAAGGAGAGGCATATTGGCTTAACCACCCTTTTAGTTTTTGACATACACGGTCAAAGACATAACTACCAATCTTATTAATTAAACCGGATTGTTCTGCAAGCGGAATAAAATGCTCTGGTGAAATTAATCGACCATCATCACCAACCCAACGAACTAATGCTTCTGCTGCAACAATTTGCATTGATTCCAGAGCAATCTCTGGTTGAAAATAAACAGTCAGTTGCTGATTCTCAATAGCTAAATGAAGCTTACGCTCTAACTCCAACATTTTCAGCGCTTGAACCTCTAGCTCATCACTAAAAAATTGATAGGTATTCTTTCCTTGTTCTTTTGCACGATACATAGCCATATCCGCTTTGCGGATCAATGCATTGGGATCTGTATCATCTTCAGGGTAATTACTGATACCAATACTACAAGAGATGAAGTGCTTTTTATCTTTTAAAACAATAGGCTCTGCAATGGCATCGCAGAGTTTTTGCGCGATATGCACTAGAGTCGCTTGGCTGGTGACATTTTCAATAACCAGAACAAATTCATCACCACCGTGCCGGGAAAGTGTATCTTGGTTTCTTAACACACTGTTTAGGCGTTTGGTGACTGCTTGCAACACCTGATCACCTTCACTGTGACCATCAACATCATTTACTTTTTTGAAGTTATCTAAATCAACAAACATCACCGCTAATTGGCTATCTTTTCGGTCACAGATACTTATCGCATGTTCAAGCCTATCAATGAGTAAATGTCGATTAGGTAAGCCAGTTAGCGCATCATGAAATGCTTGAAAATGAACCAACTCTTCATTTTTCTTTTGCTCAGTAACATCTCGTAGACACCATACTCGACCAACCATTTCGTCTTCAAGTAATTGAGCGGATGAGTGATACTCCATAACCCGACCGTCTATAAATTCAAAAAAGCCTTCCATATCCTTAATAGGGTCTTCATTTAAGCTATCGTTAATACGATTGATCATGTCTGGATAGATTAAATTTTTCTTGATGTATTCTAGAGGCTTGTCAATGCTATCCGACTGTAAACCAAATAACTCAATACCCATTTTATTGTGTTGCGCAAGGTTACCTTCTTTATCAAACACTAATATATATTCGCCGGTAGCATCAAATGTGGCTTTAAGCGTTGCAACATGTTGCTCAAGCTGCTGTTGGGTATCTGCCAGTTGCTCTAGTTGTTTATTTAACGTGGCATTGCGTTCATTTAGTTCATTAGATGTAATAAACAAAGAGCTCTCTAATATTTCGAGTTCTTGTTCATTCTGACTGTAAGCATCTGAAATAGCTTTGAAAAGGCTGTTATGCTTTTCGAGGTTTTCGTCACCATTAGCGTAGCGCTTCAGTTGCCTTTGAAGTAAGCGATGCATATTAACTAATCAGCTTCTGCAAATAACGTAATAGTCATCGTTTGGTTGTGCAAACCGCATTTGCCCAAACTAACCAACGGCGAAATCTCACCATAAGAATAAAACCCTGTCATAGCACAGTTGCCTAGAACCTCTGAAACTACCTCTAGCTCTTCCTCTGTTCGCTGATCTAGAACAAGTCTACGTCCGACACAACTAATAAGTATCGCAGCTTGCACATCCATATTGACCATATTATCGAGTGCAATTTCAGCCGCGCCATGTGCTCCTTCAACCAAGTTCTCGTAATTAGCACGCATGAGCTGGCAATTTGCACCTTCTGGCATGTTACCCGCAAAAGTCATGGAGTTGTCTTCTTCATTAACAGACAGAATAGTCCTAACAACAGATTCATCCTCATCGGAAATCGTCAGTGCTAAAGGGAAAAGTAACGCAGATGCGGGTAACTCATCCGCATAGCGTCCCAAGAAGCTTTTATACAACTCCAACGCTGGCTGACCATCGATCTCGTATAGCACATTTGCATCTGACTTTGTGATAACTCGATTTGCACCAAATACCTTCCAGCCACCTAAATGGCCGTGGCCTACCCTCAAGGCATCACCGTAAAAGCCAACCAGTACAACCTTCCCTTCACTGATGTTTTGATTACGCCAAACTTTGGTTTGTTTAAAGTCCACACCGTCACCAGCTAACCCGCCTGTCGCCAATATCCCTTCTGGCAATTGACTACTCACACCAGCCACTAAATCAGTTCCATTGACCAACTGACCATCTGAAAGAATAAATACATGCTTTAAGTCAGCTGCCGGAAGTTCTTTAACTAAGTGCTGGCCTAACTCAATACTGTCGTCGAAGTCTTTAATATTGGCATCAACTACGCTAACCGTCGTCTTATCAAATGTCAGCGCCATCAGACTAATGGAATCAACATAAACCTCCGTATTGCAAATTTCTCCGCTTGTAGTACAGCCAACCACTTCCGCGTTAGGAAAGCTCTGCTTCAGTTGCTCTTGTATGTTTGTTTGAGAAATAATATTGCGATCACCGAATGTAAGTACTAACTGAGACTCACTATTCTGAGGCAAAGGTTGGGACCACTGGTCATTTTGTAAATACGCCTGAAATAACTTCATAAAATAGCTCCGGCAATATGAAAGCCCCTATAATACTCAAGCTCATTTAAATAAGCAGGTAGACTTTAGGTGCATATATGAGAATTCCCATATAGATCAGTATAGTTATAGGTACACATATTATACCAATCGATATCATTACATAATTAATGGGAGCGTATTCTCAGGCTGTCAACTTAGGTGGAATTGAGTTGAAAGAACCATTCCCTTTCAATAAGTTACAACAAAGAATGCTCCCCTAAGTACATTATCTTCAGCCGGTAAAAAGAATCAGTTTTGTCAGTAAACTAGCGTGTTGTCGGTAAGTGATTTCCTAGACCTAGCTGGGTTTGTTGTGTTTGACTCTGAGTCTCCTGTCCTTGAGAACATCACAAACATGAGCAAACAATAATGACTATCCAAGGTGCCGATCTACGTAGAATGCGTTTATACGCAAAGTTAACAACGAGCGATATGGCTAGAATTGCAGGCGTGAAAACGC
>CAZVDU010000134.1:0-11427 GCA_964625615.1 uncultured Pseudoalteromonadaceae bacterium
CCTAAGCTGACTAAAGATAACCCAACAGTTTTAATGAAGTAGCGCACCTTTTGGTTTTCCCTTTTATTTTTCTGCGTTACCTGAGTAATAGTAACCGTAGTAACCGGAACCATCGCCGCCTTGAGTTGATTGATTAACGACAAAACCCTTCGACATGTCTGGGTTAAGCTGTTGTATCGCTTCATTGACATCACTAATTTTAGAACTGTTCTCTTTAATGACTACAACAGCTTGGCCTGCCAAGTTAGCAAGAATAGCGGTTTCGTTAATGCCTAATAAAGGTGGCGTGTCAAAAATGACAACACGATCAGAGTAACGGCGAGAGAATTCTTGTACGGTTTCCCACATTTTTTCACTGGCAAGCAACTCAGTCGATAAGTGGTGTGATTTACCCGCAGGTATCACTTTTAATTTTTCAACGTTAGTCGAATACATAACATCAGATAAAGAGGTGATATCACCTAATAGATACTCCATGAGGCCTTTATCAAAGTTAACCCCTAATTCACGCATTACTGAAGGCCTTAAAACATCGGCATCAACTAACAAGACTGTTTTATCTTGTTCCAGTGCGATGCTGAGAGCCAAATTAATTGCTGTAAATGTTTTACCATCATTGGGTCTGGGGCTGGAAACCATGATGACGTTGCTATTTTCTAATGTGGCTGATAGTGGACCAAAAGCGTTGTTAAGAACTTTACGTTTGATAGCCCTGTATTCTTCATTCACTAAACGTCTGGAATTTGTTAAAGAAACAAAACCTCTTTCTTCTAAGCCTTCAAGATCAATCTCCAGCTTGAGTGCTGTACTGCTTCCTAGTGTTTCGGTTGAAAGTGTTTCTTGTTCAACAATGGTTTCATCAGCTGTTGCAGGGGTTTCCGTTTCCTCTGTTCCTACAGCACTTGCTTTCTCAAGTGTCGTGCTTTTATCGTCAACATTAGCATCCTGTTTTTGTTTCTTTTTCGCGAGAGCTCTTTCGATGGTATTCATTAAATAAACTCTCCGACTTTCTCTGCCACGCTAATACCGAGTATATCTAGCGTAACAAAACCTACAAATATCATGAATATAGCGCTGGAGGATGCGATAAAAATAAACAGCCTAATTTTATTCTCGCGTTTTACTTTTTCAATGTTGATATGGCTGACAGCACCCAATACTGGGATGCCTGTAATGGCGGAAACCTGTGATGCTCTCACGACAATAGGCACTAGCTGGCTGACCAAAAAGGCAATGCCTAAGCCAACGCCAAACCCTACTACCAAAATAGCAGCGTAAAACAAAATACGATTCGGACCACTTGGTTTTAACGGTAACCTGGGAGGTTCAATAACTCTGAACTTAACATCATCGTCAGATACATTTGCTTGAGTCGATAAGGTCGCTGACTCTCTTCGAGATAGCAGTTCTTCGTATTTTTGTTGAGTGATACCATAATCTCGGTTAAGAGCAGTTAACTCTGCCTCGACGAGGGGAACTTGATCTAGCTTGCTTTGTTGAGTCTCAATCTTGGCTGAATAATCTGCCTGCCTTACTTTTAGAGAAGCAAGCTGTCCATCAAGCCGGCTTATCTCAAGGCTTAACTCGCGGGAAAATGGGTTGTCTCCCGTTACTGTGACACCACTTTCCTTAAGCTGGCTGACGTAATCGTCTATCTCTTTATCTCTTTGCTCCACGATGGAATTGAGTAAGTTAGTCGTTTCTATGACGTCAGGGTGAAAGTCAGTATATCTGAGTTTTAACTGATCGAGTTGCTGCTGGAGAGCTTCGATTCTCCCATCATAAGGGGTGGTTAAGCTAGCTTCTGAGTCAGCGGGTCTTACCCCAACACCGCTACTTTGAGGTGTAGAAGATGCTGATAACTTTCCCTCTAGGGTACTAATTTGCTGGGTGACTTCTTTGACTTGAAGCTCAACACCAGCCAACGCTTCTTTTAGTGATTGAATGTTGCCATAGTATGAACCTTGCCCAGGTAGGAGGTCAGAATACTTACGTTTGAAATCTGCTAAACGTTGCTCAGCAACTGACAATCTATTTTCATATTCTGCTATCTGGGTATCTAAGAATCGGCTAGCTGTATCAGTGTCTTGCCTGGATTCACCTAGCGTGTTTTCAACGAACAAGTTCAAGGTTTCCTGAACAACTCGCTGAGCAACCAATGCATCGCTGTGACTAAAGGTAATGTTAT
The DNA here is from genome assembly GCA_964625615.1 of uncultured Pseudoalteromonadaceae bacterium. GTDB lineage: Bacteria > Pseudomonadota > Gammaproteobacteria > Enterobacterales > Alteromonadaceae > M269. The sequence continues at coordinate 2,189 of CAZVDU010000134.1, forward strand.
AGATGTTGTCACGCCCTTGTGCTCTAAGCCTGATATCTCTTTTCAGTTTATCGATTAGGTTCGAAAACTCGGACTCATTCGTTGTTGTTAAGTCAAGATCGGTGGCTCGAGCTAGCTCTTCCAGATTAGGCCGACTGAGTAGCGTTTGAGCCATCATATCAATTTCTTGCTGGGGATCAGATTGGATAGCTAACCCTCTCAATAAGGGCTGGAGCACAGACCGCGTATCAACGAATACGCGAGCTTCGGAGCGATAAGTGTCCGGAAGTATAGAGACGTAAATCATACCTGCAGGACATATAAGCCATGAGCATACAATTAAGTATCTCTTTTTTATCCAAACGCCTTTGACGTAATCTAAAACCTGATTAATGGTTTGTTGTAGGTTAGGTTGCATGACGACCTTCTATGCAGTTTGCAAGCGGCTGCAATTAAAATCTTGCTTGAGGAATAATCACGATATCCCCCGGGAGCATGTCGACATTAGCTCTGATATCGCCATTATTAACAAGCTTGCCAAGTTTCACTTTGAATTCTTTCTGCTTACCATCAACAACACGAATCAACTTTGCTCTATTGCCTCCTGCAAATTCTGTTAGCCCGCCAACCGCAATCATCAGATCGAGTAATGTCATATTTTCTCTGTAATTGATGGCTTGTGGATTAGCAGCTTCACCGATAACGCGAACTTGCTCACTGAAAGGGCCTGAAAAACCAGTAACGCTAACAGTCACTATGGGATCACGGATGTATTTAGCGAGAGCTTCTTCTATTTCTCTTCCAAGTTGTGTCGGTGTTTTACCAGAAACAGGAATATCTTCAACGAGAGACGTTGTGATCTTGCCGTCTGGGCGAACAATGAAAGAACCTGAGACCTCTGGGTTGCGCCAAACGAATATATCTAGGTTGTCACCAGGGCCAATCAAATAACTATAATTGTCAATTGATGTGGTCAAAGATGAATGGGCGGTCGCTGCTGGTAACCTATTTGAACTGCAGCCACTGAGTGCTAAGGCTACTAAAAATCCTATTCCAAAACACTTCGCGATGTTGGTAAGCATAGTTTTATCCCCAAAAATAGCTAACTTCACACATATTTAATTGTTATTTCTCTATTTTGTCATTTTTTTTTTAAATGTATAGCTATAATGCACAACGAATTTTTAGTCTATATCAATCGGGCAAATTAGCCTATGATATTCTTTCGCATTTATTAAAGGGTTTATTGGGGTGAGCGCGCTTAACAAAAAACAAAATAAACGATCAAATGCACTTGTGATGATCGAAGCCGCGATTGTAGCTTACGTCGCCTATTTAGCTAATTTTGTTGTTTTCACAATGACAGGTGAAGCATTTGATGACTACAACCTGTATTTCAACGTAGCGACTTTTACTGTATTGGTGCTGATTTCTGCATTGTCTGTCGGTTTATACGAAGCTAAATTAAGAGAAACCTTCAGAGGCATCATACGCCGAATATTTGTCAGTGTTGCGCTGAGTTACTTCGTTATGGAAGTTCTTACCAGCACATTTTTATATGATTTACGGCTACACACCTATTACTTACCGATAGCTTCGGCACTGATTATTATCTCGATAGTACTCCTGCGTTATTTCTCCAATCGATTAGGGTTGTTGGGACTAGGTAAAAATCGCGTTTTGGTGATAGGTGCTGGTGACAGAGCGTCAATTATCGAGCGCAGAATGCGCAGGGAAGTCGATCGTATGGGGTTGGAGTTTGTTGGTTTTGTTCCTATTCCTGGTGATGATCGTGAAAATGGCATTCAATATGAAAAGTTAGTTCATGTTAAAATCGATGAGAATTTCCGTAACTATGTAGCTGACAATGATATTGAAGAAATCGTTATTGCGTGCGATCAACGACGAGGCACATTGCCTATCGATGTACTGTTTGACTTGCGTGTAAGAGGCGTTGAAGTTGTTGATTTACTTGATTTTATGGAACGTGAGACGGGGCAGATCGTGGTAAACTTGATTTACCCAAGCTGGGTCATTTATTCAAATGGCTTCAATACGCAAAACTACCTTCGAGATACTTTAGAGTATTCTTTTAATGCTGTTTTAGCAGCTGTCGTATTATTTTTTGCATGGCCTTTCATGTTACTGACTGCCATCTTAATTTATTTAGATGATGGTAGAAGAACAGGATCTTCAGTCTTTTATAAACAAGAGCGCGTGGGTTTAAACGGTCAAATGTTCAAAATCATCAAATTCCGAAGCATGCGCGCTGATGCAGAGAAAGATGGTGCTAAATGGGCCACAAAGAATGATTCTAGGGTAACGCGACTCGGACACTTTATGCGTAAATACCGTGTTGATGAGTTACCGCAATTGCTCAATGTCTTTCGAGGTGAAATGGCCTTTATTGGTCCTAGACCTGAGCGACCTGAATTTGTTGAGGAATTAATTAAAGAGATTCCTTATTATAATCAGAGGCATAACGTTAAGCCTGGTTTAGCAGGCTGGGCGCAGCTCAACTACCCTTATGGCGCCAGTGTTGAAGATTCGATGGAAAAGTTAAAATTTGACTTGTACTACGTTAAGCATCAAAGCTTACTATTAGATCTACTTATTCTTATACGAACTGTTGAGGTTGTTTTATTTGGCAAAGGACGATAGCTTGATGAGCAACACAGATACTGCCGTTCGACTAAATGCAATGACGGTTGACGTTGAAGATTACTTTCATGTGTCTGCGTTTGAATCTGTCATTACACCTTCCGATTGGGATTCAATGAGCTTACGTGTTGAGGACAATACAAATAGGCTTATCGATTTGTTTAATGCACACGATGTAAAGTCCACGTTTTTCACTCTTGGTTGGGTCGCGAAAAGGTGTCCTAACCTTATCAAACGTATCGTCAATGAGGGGCATGAGCTAGCAAGCCACGGTTTAAATCACCGGCGGGCTACCGAAATGAGTCACGACGACTTTGTTCAAGATGTCACTGAATCTAAAAACATTTTAGAGGATATTTCAGGGGTTAAGTTGAAAGGGTATCGGGCGCCAAGCTTTTCGATCAATGATTCAAACACTTGGGTCTATTCAGTTTTAGCTGATTTGGGGTTTGTGTACTCCTCTAGTACTTATCCAGTTGAGCATGATCTTTATGGTGTACCTGAGTGGCCTAGATTCAAATATCAAAGACCTGAAGGCATTCTTGAAATACCGATCCCAACGCTTAAAAAAGGGAAGAAACAGACAGGAATTGGCGGCGGCGGGTATTTTCGACTTTACCCCTATTGGTTGTCGAAGCGTCGTATTCAAAAATATCTAGCCACCGAAGAACAGCCTTATAGCTTCTATTTCCACCCTTGGGAAATTGATCCTGAACAGCCAAGAGTAGAAGGAGCGGGGTTCAAATCGAAAGTACGTCACTATATCAACTTGTCGAAAATGGAGAGTAAATTGATACAACTTACCAAAGACTATAAATGGAGCACCATGGAGGACGTTTTTGGTGCCTAGTGACGCAAATAGCAGAGAACAATTTCAAAAAAAATATTTAGGTAGTAGCCAAGACGAATTAAAGTCATGGGATAACTTTGTTGATTCATGTTCTGTTGGAACTTTCTTCCATTTAAGCGGTTGGAAGACAGTGATAGAGCAAGCCTATGGGCACAAGTGTTGGTTTATGTACGCAACTCGTGATGAGCATATCATTGCTGTGTTGCCGCTAGTAGAGGTTAAAAGCCGTTTATTTGGACATTCTTTGGTTTCAACGCCTTTTTGTGTCGCCGGTGGCGTTGCAAGTGAAAATGAAGATGCCATGCTGTTTCTTGAAGAGGAAGCGATCGAGTTAGCTGAAAAGCTAGGTGTAGGGCACCTTGAATTACGTTATCCTTTTGAAAGGAGTAACCCTAAACTAATTGCTAACTGTAAACACTCTAATTTCTCTGTTGAGCTTGCTGATGACGATGAAGCGATACTCGCTGCAGTGAAAAAGAAACAGCGTGCAGCGATTCGCCATTCTCTAAAAGGCACACTGACACATAGAATCGATGACGATGTAGACACCGCTTTTGAAGTCTACTCTGAGAGCGTTCGCAATCTCGGCACTCCTGTTTTTGCTAAGCAGTATTTTCATAAACTCAGAGACGTTTTTGGTTCTCAGCTTGATGTATTAACTGTAGAAAGTGATAACAAGCCCGTATCTTCTGTACTGAGCTTTTATTACAAAGGTCAAGTGATGCCTTTCTATGGTGGCGGTGTTGAAGCTGCTCGTGGGTTGAAAAGTAATGATTACATGTATTACAAGCTCATGTGTTCAGCAAAAAATGAACGCCAATGCACAATGTTCGATTTCGGACGAAGTAAAGACGATTCAGGTGCGTATAAATATAAGAAAACATGGGGAATGGAACCCCAGGCTATGCATTATAAATTCTATTTAGCGAAGTCTGATGAATTACCTAATTTAAGCCCAAATAATCCTAAGTATCAGTTTTTTATTCAAATGTGGAAAAAGCTGCCTGTCTCCATAAGCCGGATGATTGGTCCATACTTGTCTAAATATTTAGGGTAACCAACGAAAACATGAAGAAGCCACCGCTGCTATTTCTGTGTCATCGAATTCCATACCCACCTAATAAAGGCGATAAGATTCGTTCATTCAATATGCTTAAGTATTTGAATGAGAGTTTTGATGTCCATTTAGGATTCTTTGTCGATGATCCAGAGGATATGCAGTATGTAGAGACGCTTAACGGTTATTGCCGAAGTCTACACAGTGTGGTTTTAAAGAAACCTATCAGTTTGTTGAAAGGACTAACGGGTTTTTTGACCAATAAGCCTATTACGCTTCCTTACTATTCATCTCGCTCAATGTCTTCTTGGGTGAGTAGTGTGATAACCGATCAGGATATCGATAAGATATTAGTTTTTTCATCAGCAATGGCGCAATTTGTTGAGTCTACAAGTTACAAAGACAAAACCCGTGTATTAGATTTTGTGGATATTGATTCTGATAAATGGCTTCAATACGCAAAGAATCTACGTGGTATAAAAAAATGGTTTTATAGCCGAGAAGCTAAAACGCTTGAGCGTTATGAAAAGAAGATGGCGTCACATTTTGATGCCAGTGTTTTTGTCTCTGATGACGAAGCCACAATGTTTAAGTCAATGCTTCCGAATACACTTGTGAATAGAGTGAGCGGTATAAAAAATGGTGTTGATGTTGACTACTTTGATGCTAATAGCGTAACTGAAACCATTGAGGGGATGAAAGAAAAGGCCGTTGTTTTTACTGGCGCGATGGATTACTGGGCAAATGTTAATGCCATATTGTGGTTTGTAGAGCATGTGTGGTCTTTGGTTAAAGAGGCTACCCCTGATGTTCAGCTTTATGTGGTTGGATCAAACCCAAGCCAAGACGTTAAAACACTTGATAATGGCGCTGATATTGTTGTGACAGGACGTGTGGAAGACGTTCGACCTTATATTAAACAGGCTTCGGTGAGCGTTGCACCATTACGGATTGCACGTGGTATTCAGAATAAAGTGCTTGAAGCACTCTCTATGGGACGCCCTATTGTGCTCACCTCTATGGCGGCGACGGGTATTATGGATGAAAGTCAAGATGGTTATTGCGTAACAGATGATCCTAAAGATTTTGCTGAACAGATTGTCAAATTACTGGGACAAGGCAATCAACATTACGAAGAGAATAGACAATATGTTGTCGAGTCTTTTTCTTGGGCGTCAGAAATAGGCGAATTTTCAGCCTTGTTAAATAACGAGAAATCCAATGGTGAATAATATTGTGATCCGTCCTCTCATTCTCTGTTTGGTTTGTCTGGGAATCTATTGGGACGCAGCGACATCTATGGTGTCAGTCTGGATGTCGTCAGAAACCTACAAGCATTGCTTTCTTATTATCCCAATTGTTATTTACCTTTTCTGGGAACGTAAACAAGACCTAGCGCGTTTGAGTTATACGCCTAATTTTTACATTTTACCTGTCCTATTTTTTATACAAGTGGTTGCTTTTATTGGTGATTCTCTTGGCGTAAATCTTATTGGTCATGTTGCCTTGTATTCCTCTATCGTCAGTATTTTATGGTTGTGTTTAGGTAATGCCTTCGTTAAAGCTTTTATTTTCCCACTATTTTTCTTGGGCTTTAGTGTGCCATTCGGTGAAGAACTAGTACCTGTTTTGCAGGATGTAACGGCTTTTCTCACCGTTGAGTTGCTTCGTTTGTTTGGTATCCCTATCTATCGAGAAGGACTCTATCTGTATGTACCTAATGGTACGTTTTTGGTGGCTGAAGCTTGTGCAGGCATTCGATTCTTGATCGCTTCTTTTGCATTGGGGACGTTATACGCCTACATGAATTATCAGACCAAGTGGAAGGTAGCCGCGTTTATCGTGGCTTCACTTATTGTGCCCATTATTGCTAATGGTTTAAGAGCATTTGGCATTGTGGTTGTTGGTTATATGACTGATATGGAGCATGCTACTGGTGCTGATCATTTGGTTTATGGGTGGTTTTTCTTTGCGTTCGTTTTGTTGATTTTGTTCTGGTTAGGACATTTCGGGGCGGAAAAGGTTGCGTGGAATAGATTGAGTGAAACTGCATCGCTGCACGTGAAAAGTCTCTCAAATGTTGCTACAGCTAGCGTGTTAATGATTCTTGTTGCTATACCTGCTTATGCCTATATCACTATTGGCAGTCAAAATAGCGACTTAGAGTTGACATTACCTGGCGATTTACATGAACATTTCGATGCAAAAGAACATGAATTAGCATGGCAACCATTTATCAACAACCCGCATGAAAAATGGTCTGGAACGTTGAATCAAATACCAGCTCATATTGCCAAGTTTCATTATGATAATAATGAGTATGAGCTGGTGAATGGACTAAGTCGTACATACGATATAGATAACTGGACCAAGAAATCCTCCGGCACAATGGCAACCAGGTTAGGTGTTATTAATACAACCCAACTTGTGAATGTGAAGGGCGATAATATTACACTGTTCTGGTGGTTTGAGGTTGATGGTGAGCGAACACGAGGTGGCTTGCGAACGAAAATTAAGCAAATGATTAGCAAGATTAAAGGAAAACAAGGGAAAGGCTCATTTATTGCGCTGGAAGGCACGGAGTGGGAGTTCGTACTCCCAGTAGCTGACCAATTAAATCAATATCAGCGATAGTGCAAAGGATGGCTTGATACAGTGAAGGTTGCACATCTAGTACTTAGTTTTGAAGTTGGCGGTTTAGAGCGGATTATTGCAAACTGTATTACCTCAATGCCTAGTGATACAGAGCATACTGTAATAGCGCTACGTTCATATTCTAAGGAATTTGTTGCATCTATTGGTAAAGATGTAAACGTTATCTGCTTGGATAAACCTGCAGGGCAAAGCTGGGCATCCTTCTCGTATTTATACAAGATACTTAAACGAGTGAAACCAGATGTGCTGCACTCTTACAACCTTTCTACGTTGGAATACCAATTCATTGCCTGGTTAGCAAGAGTGAAGTATAGACTGCATGCGGAACATGGCAGAGACATTTGGGATCCCGAGGGAACAAACAAAAAATACAGGATGCTTAGGCGAATCATGTCTCGTTTTGTGCATAATTTTGTTTCTGTAAGTGATGATCTTCATCAATGGTTAATTAACGACGTCGGTATTAACCAAGATAAGTGCAAACTTATTCGTAATGGCGTTGATACGGATTCATATCGACGAGAAAAATACCGTAGAGGGGATAATCCAGAACGGCTTGTTTTTGGACATGTTGCTAGATTACAAAGTATTAAAAACCAACAAGGCTTGCTAGAAGCCTACTTCTCGATAACATCACAAAATGAAGAGTTTAGACAAAATACTAAGTTAGTGATTGTCGGGACAGGTGCTCTGGAAGAGTCACTGAAACGCTATGCCAACGAACAAAAAGACAAAGGCACCGTGGAGTTTTGGGGAGAAAGGCATGATATGCCTCAGGTTTATCAGTCTTTTGATGTGTTTACGATGTCGTCACATGCAGAAGGTATTCCAATGACAATGCTTGAAGCGATGTCATCTGAGTTGCCTATTTTAAGCACTGCCGTAGGCGGCATTCCCGAAATTACGACTGAAGAATTCGCAGAATTAGTGCCCTCTAAATCCGTTGAGAAGTTAACCAAAGGGTTCGAAACGGTTTTTGATAAACGTGAACATTTTGGTGCTATGGGACAAAAAGCAAGAGAACAGGTTATTCTCAACTTCAGTCAAGATAAGATGGTTAAAGATTATTATTCGCTATACGAACAAGGATTAAAAAATGTGCGGAATTAGTGGCTTTATGTCGCTTTCTGGCCAGCAAAACATTGATGCTGATCTTATGAAAGCGATGAATAGAGCGCAAAGTCATCGGGGCCCTGATGCTGAAGGCTATTATTTTGATCAAGGGCTGGCTTTAGGGCATAGACGACTTTCCATTATCGATTTGGAAGGCAGTCCTCAGCCTATGCATAGTGCTGACAAACGTACTTGTATCGTTTTCAATGGCGAAATATACAACTTCAAAGAGCTGCGTAAAGAGCTAACAGCCAAAGGCTATGTGTTTAATACGGATGGCGATACGGAAACCATTCTCAACGCTTGGCTTGAATGGGGTGAAGGGTGCGTTCATAAATTGAGAGGAATGTTCGCTTTTGCTTTATGGGATTTCCAAAAACAAACGTTGTTTATTGCCAGGGACAGACTAGGCATAAAGCCTTTCTTCTACACATTGCTTAAATCTGGAGAGCTTATTTTTGGCTCTGAACTGAAAGTGTTGACGGCACACCCAGGATTTGACCATGAGATAAGAAATACGGCGGTAGAGGATTATTTCTCTTTTGGTTATGTACCTGAGCCTCATACTATCTATCAAAACGCCTACAAGCTTTCACCTGGGCATTGCTTAACGATAGAGCGTGGTATGAAGGCTTTGCCTGAACCTGTCGAGTACTGGGATATTCCGGTAGATTTCGATAAAGAACTCAGTGAAGAAGAGGTAAGAGAAGGGCTTATCGAGCGTATGAAAGAAGCGGTCGATATTCGTATGGTTGCAGATGTACCTTTAGGTGCTTTCTTGTCTGGTGGTGTTGACTCTAGTGGTGTTGTTGCCATGATGTCTCAGTTGCAAGATGATCCCGTGAATACTTGTGCTATAGGTTTTGATGTTGAAGCGTTTAATGAGACTTCTTTTGCGCAACAAGTAGCGGATCGTTATGAAAC
>CAZVDU010000135.1:0-11376 GCA_964625615.1 uncultured Pseudoalteromonadaceae bacterium
CTATAGATATCCAAGAAGGGGATAGGGTGACTTTTACGTTCAATGGGGCAACGTTAGATAAGCAGAATGTCCCTACGTTAGTCGACACTATAGATTCTAATAGTGACTTCTCATTTGAGGATATCGTTAATAGCGCGGACAGTGAGTTCCCATCTTCCATGCTCACTTTTTTGGCACCTCAAGGCGGATTGATAGTTGATGATTTTAGAAACCTGGTATTAGCAAATGTTTTGTTTGATCGGATCATCAACCCAGGAGAAGTCAGTTTATCTGCTAACACATCGGTTCTTGAGAGTGATGTGTTCTTTAATGAAGCTGACCCAACAATTATTTTAGACATTAGGAGTCAGTTTTCTGTAGGCGAAGATTCTGACGTAATGAATCGTCGTTTTAATTCGGTGATTGATCTCGATAACATGAGGCAACAGTTTGTTGCTGCAAGTGACCCAGGAGCTGTCACTAATGGTAGTACCCGAGAGCCTGAAAGTATTGTCCGCGATGATTTTTTTGTCAGTATAGATTCTGCGCAAACAGACCTTTTAAATACAATAGTTACCAGTGTGCGATTGTCTCTCACTGGGGAAGATCTAAGTTTCTTGTTAGATGCGGAGGGGAGTTTAGATTCGTTTCGTTTTGATGTGACAGGGTTAGAGCGCTCTAAGGTAGGAGCCACTGGCGAAGATGCGCCGAGTATCGAAGGAGATACATTGACTGTTGCAACAGCTAATGATCCCGGAGGGTATGTCGGTATTGCCTTATTACCGGAAGGAGTAAATAACAATAATTTCACGCAATTATCGCCTCAACGCTTTTTGGTGGATTTAGAAATACGTTATGCTTTAGCAGGCGTTTCAGATTCTGTTGATAGAAACGATATAAATGCAGGTGCATGGATACTTAATGGCACCACTCTTAACATCCCTTTTATGCCTTATGGACCAGCCATTAATCAAGCTATCGTTATCTCGAATGATGGCAATTTGTCAGGCTCAATTGAGTTGATGGCATTTAACAGTGATGGCGAGAAGATTGGCCCAATTACATTATCTGAGGTGGCGACAGCGAATACAGTAACCAACATCTCGGTTTCCATAAGAGAGGCACTTGAAGACGAATTGGGTGATGATTTTGATGCCAACGGTGCCGAATTTGATATAACACTCTTTGTAAATGCGTTATCTGCAAATATTGATATGTCGGCGAATTACAGAGTCAACAACGACAGAGTAGGTGTCATCGTTATTAAGGAATAAATAATAGATGATTAGAGGTGGATAGAATTTCTTTTGTTCCTCTGAACCATAATGATTGCTGTTTTATACCGATTGAGCGTATGCATGCGTTTTAAGGTCTTCAAGGCGGACTTCACTTAAGCAGGCTTTATTGGTTGCTTCTAATACAACTTTTGGTGCTTTGTTGTGTTGCCTGGCTTGCTCCCATCGGCCTGCGCATAAGCACCACTTATCACCAGGTTGTAACCCTTCAAATTGGTACTCTGGCATTGGCGTCGACAGGTCGTTACCGACAGCTCTTGAAAACTCAAGAAATTCTTCGGTCGCAATAATGCAGACGCTATGATTGCCGTAATCGCTTGGGGGAACATAGCAAAATCCTTCGCGGGTAAAGCCTCCATTGCCACAACAGAGCTTAAGCGGTTTTCCGAGTACATTTTTTTCATTTGCCATGGCGTTTAATTATTCGTCTGCGAGTTAGTTTGGGGGTAGAGCCTACACGACTTAATTCGCTATTTACAGTTTAGGTTTTTGATTGATGTAACAAGATTGTTCATTATCAAAAATCGAGCTAGGCTAGCAATCCAAGAGAGTCACGAAAAATAAAGATTATGTTTAAATCACCCGTTCAAATATTTAACCTATTAACACTATTAGCTTCAGTTGCTACCCCTAGTTTTGCAAACGAATACAAACGCGAGAATTTACCCATTCGCCCTGGACATACCTATTCTATTGTTGCCAGAGATGCTGCAACGGGGCAACTTGGAGCTGCAGTTCAATCACATTGGTTTTCTGTCGGTACTAATGTGATCTGGGCGAGGCCGGGTGTGGGGGCTGTGGCTACTCAAAGTTTTACGGAAGTGAGTTATGGGCCATATGGACTTGATATGATGGCCGAAGGCAGCCCTGCTTCCAAAGCGTTAAAAACGTTAATTGCGAAGGACGAGTTCGAGAATGTACGTCAAGTCGGCATGATTGACGCTAATGGTGATACTGCTGTTCATACCGGTAGTAAGGCAATTAAAGCGCACTGCCATATTGTTGGTGAAGATTTTACTGTACAAGCAAACCTGATGGAAAAAGGCACCGTTTGTAGTGCAATGGCAAAAGCATTTCGTGCCAGTAAAGCAGATCTGACTGGGCGCATGATGGCAGCATTACAAGCGGCTCAGAAGGAAGGCGGTGATATTCGTGGTAAGCAATCCGCCGCGATTTTGGTTGTCGAAGGTGATAAAGGTACGCCGTTGTGGAAAGGCCGCGTTGTTGATTTACGTGTTGATGATCATCAAACACCGATTAAAGAGTTGACACGTTTGGTGCATGTTTCACGAGCCTATGCTCGCATGACTGATGGTGACAACCTGATGACGGAAGGCAAGGTTGATGAGGCACTTGCGGCTTATACTGAGGCGGAGACGATGATGCCTCAAAACCATGAAGCCATTTTTTGGCACGCAGCCACATTAGCAGCAGTAGACAGAGTGGATGAAAGCTTACCTTTATTCGAGAAAGCCTTTGCGATGCACCCATTGTGGCGAGAAGTTATACCGAGACTTCCAGCATCAGGGCTTTTGCCGGACGATCAAGCTATTATTGATAAGATACTTGCGGTTAAATAAGCATTAAAGACGCTCACTTATATTTGTTCAGGTAATATAAATAGGCGATGAGATACAGTGGTCTCTACGTAAAAGGAGTAATGGAGATGATTATGTTAAACAAAATAAAAAAAGCTGGTGTGGTAGCTATTTTAGCGGCGACATTGGCCGGGTGTTCGCTCAGTTACTATCGTCACTCGAGTAACGCAGACTATCAAACCTTAGATGGCTCTGATGTGAATGTGTCAATGAGTTTGCATGGCGATATGAGAGTCGACCCACAAGAGACCAAGATCGAGTACTTGGCGCCTGGGAGTAAGATTAAAATCTCCAATCGAAGTGGTGTTGGTCGGCGAAACCTAATATTGCGAGGCCTTTCTGATGGTGAAGTCGGCACAGAGTATGAAGTTGATGGAAAGCGTGCTGACTTTGATGACGAAGCAAAAGCATGGTTGGCATCTGTTGTTCCTATCTTATACGGTCAAAGCAGTGTCAATGTTCCTGAGCGAATCGAGAAGCTTTATCGAGCCGGTGGTGAAGAACTCGTACTTGAACGTATTGAGCCTATAAACAGCGACTACAATCAAGGACGATACTTGAGTTACTTATTCGAAACTAAGTCGTTATCGGCAGAAGCTATTGATCGCTCGATTCGGTTGCTGTCCAGTATTCAATCTGATTTTGAATTATCAAAAGTGCTAAGAACATTGGCTACGAGTCAGTCAATGTCGGAAGATCAATGGATGCAACTACTTGAACAAAGCAAGACGATAGAGTCCGATTTTGAAATGGCGAGACTGTTTACATCACTGAAGAAAATAGATTTGCCTGCGAATGTTTTATCGGAAATAAGCTATGTTTCAGCTGGTTATATTCAATCTGACTTTGAACAGGCTAAAGTGTTGAAAAACCTGTCTAAAAACAAGCAACACAATGAGCAGCAGTGGCTCGCTTTGCTCGATAGTAGTAAAGCTATTCAATCTGATTACGAGCTTTCTAAGGTTCTCGAACAGGTATTAAATAATGACATTAATGAAGTCGTTTTGCTTGCTATTGTAGATCTGACAAGCTCACATATTAGCTCGTCGTCTAATCAAGCTGATGTTTTGACAAAACTTATAAGACGCAATGAGGTCACACCATCATTAAAGCGTGCATTGACCAGCGCTATTGATGATATAAGTAGCACCTTTGAACAAAATAAACTGTTGAAGTTACTTGTTGCTTGAGGGGTAGCCTTGTAGGAGCGATTTCAATCGCGAATAAATTCGCTCCTACAAGCTTTATTTATGACAAACTTTGCTTAAAACGTGTAATTAATTGATTAGTCGAACTATCAAAATCAGGCTTGGATTGATCATTTTGTAATTCATCAAGCACCGCATTTCCTAGTACTTTACCCAACTCAACACCCCATTGATCAAAGGAGTTAACACCCCAAATTGCACCCTGTACAAAGACTTTATGTTCATACAGAGCGACTAAAGCGCCCAATGTTTTCGGATCCAATTCTTCAAACAACAAGGTATTGCTAGGCTTGTTGCCAGGCATTGTCTTATGTTTAGCTAAAATGGTCTTTTCGTTATCCGATATGCCACTGTCTTTGAGGTCCGCATAACAGTCTTCAAACGTTTTGCCTTGCATCAGTGCTTGGGTTTGACCAAAACAATTTGAGGCTAACATTGCATGATGTGTATCATCTTGATTAGGTACTTTTAGCGGTAGCATAAAGTCTGCTGGGATCAACACTTGCCCTTGATGGATCAGTTGATGAAAAGAGTGTTGACCGTTAGTCCCTTCACTACCCCAGATAACCGGTCCAGTGGTGTAATCAACAAATTCACCGTCGGCATTAACGCCTTTACCATTGCTTTCCATATCCAATTGTTGAACATAAGCTGGGAAGCCTCGTAAGTAATGGTAGTAAGGCAATAAAACATGGCTTTGAGCACCTAAGAAGTTGCTGTACCAAACACCTAATAAGGCCATGATGACCGGGATGTTTTCTGAGAGTGGCGTCTCAACAAAGTGCGTGTCCATATCATAGGCACCTTGTAGGATTTGGTAATAATTGTCATACCCGAGTGCAAGTGCTATGGGTAAGCCAATTGCAGACCACAGTGAATAACGGCCGCCAACCCAATCCCACATAGGAAAGATGCTTTCTTCAGCAATGCCGAATTCAGTCGCTGCTTTGACGTTGGAAGATACGGCTACAAAATGCTTAGCGATATCTGATTGTGTCGCATTTGAACCTAAAAACCATGCTTTAGCTGATAATGTATTTTGTAACGTCTCTTGCGTGCTAAATGACTTAGATGACATCACAAACAATGTGGTTTCAGCATCGACTTGGCTCAATACATCGTGGATATGGCAACCATCGACATTCGCGACGAAGTGGACTTTAACGCCTTGTACCCAATAGGGTTTAAGGGCTTCAGACATGATTTTAGGACCAAGGAAAGAACCACCTATACCTATCGCTACAACATCTGTCATAGCTTTACCGGTATAACCACAATGCTCACCTCGATGTACATTGTCGACAAACTGCTTTATCTTCTCTTGTGTGGCGAGTACTTCAGGCATGACATCCTGCCCATCAACAAAGACCGGCTTGCCTGAAAAGTTACGTAACGCAGTGTGCAAAACAGCACGTTGTTCAGTGTAATTCACCGTTTCACCAGTGAACATAGCTTCGCGTTTTTCGCTAACACTTTGCTGTTGAGCAAGGGCCATCAAAGCCTTGAATACATCTTCGGTAATCAGGTTCTTTGAGAAATCTAGTGTTATTCCACAAGCACTGAGCGTGTATTTTTCAGCACGGGCATTATCGTTAGCGAACCAGTCACGCATATGCTCATTTTGAATGCCTGTAGCGAGCTGTTGTAGTTCTTTCCAAGTCGCTGTTTGAGTAATGCTTGCCATGGGTGACTCCGTGTAGTTTGTTAATTTCAATACGGGTAATTTGTGATAGTGGTCACAAGTATAGCTACTGATTAAATGAGTATATTAAGGCTTTATTGATGATTAATGTAGGAAAATTACACAAAGGTCGCTTTATATCGCATAAAAGCGACATAAAGCGTTATAAAAGTACACTTTAAATATTTGTTGGCTACAGGAAATCAGCCAAGACAGTTTCTAACTTGACTTGATCAATGGCAAAGTTGCGAATGCCTTCTGCAAGTTTCTCAGTCGCCATTGCGTCTTGATTCATTTCCCAACGGAAGGCTTGCTCAGTTAACGCTTCTTGAGGTGTCGCAATCGCGCCTTTATCAATAAGTTTGGCTTCTACTTCGCCAGCCGTTTCAGATAGCTCTTGGAGTAATTGTGGGCTAATGGTTAACCGGTCACAACCTGCCAATTCAAGTATTTCGCCAACGTTTCGGAAGCTCGCGCCCATGACAACGGTTTTATAACCATTCTCTTTGTAGTATTTGTAGATATTAGTGACAGACACAACACCCGGATCTTCAGCCGCTTCGTAGCCGTCTTTACCTGTACTCTTCTTGTACCAATCAAGAATACGGCCAACAAAAGGTGAAATTAGAAATGCACCGGCTTCTGCACAAGCTCTTGCTTGGGCAAAACTGAACAACAGCGTGAGGTTACAATTAATGCCTGCTTTTTCAAGCTCTTCAGCAGCTCGAATGCCTTCCCAAGTAGAGGCTAATTTGATGAGTACCCGATCTTTACTAATGCCCGCTTGCTCATACAACTTGATAAGCTTATGTGCTTTGGCAACGCTAGCTTCTGTATCAAAAGATAATCGTGCGTCAACTTCTGTTGATATTCTGCCTGGGATAGTGGTGAGTATTTCCGCACCAATATTGACTGATAACTTGTCACCCGCATCAATCACTTGTTGTGCAGGATCGTTCGATTGGCTTTTTGCCCAAGCAGTCGCTTCTTCAATTAAAGGCTTGTATTGCGCAATTTGTGCCGCTTTAAGCAACAAGGACGGATTCGTTGTCGCGTCAACGGGTTTGTATTGCTTAATGGCTTCAATATCACCCGTGTCAGCAACAACAGTCGTGATTTTACGTAGTGATTCTAATTGGTTTGACATATATCTCTCATTCAATAAATAGGTTGGGCAATTTTTGCGATATGATAGCAAAAAACAATGACATATTTGAGTATTTACCATTGTCTGCAAAGCTTACTATTTTACAAGATGACATTACGAAATTAGGCGTTGATGCAATTGTTAACGCCGCGAACAACCGTTTATTAGGTGGTGGCGGCGTTGACGGCGCCATCCATAGTGCAGCAGGGCCAGAACTTTTAGCTGAATGTCGAGAGCTCAATGGTTGTGAAACAGGTGCAGCTAAAATCACAGAAGCCTATGCCTTACCTGCTAAAAAGGTCATACATACTGTTGGGCCTGTTTGGCAAGGCGGTAATCACAATGAAGCCGTATTGCTTGAAAATTGTTATAAGAATACATTGAGGCTTGCAGCAAAACATCACTTGAGGACAATTGCTTTTCCAGCAATTAGTTGTGGTGCTTACGGTTATCCTATCGGTCAAGCCTGTCAAATTGCGATTTCTACTGTCGCCACCGAAGTGACTCAAACAGATATTATTCGTAAAGTGATTTTCTGTGCGCACGATGACGTTGTCTACGAACAATTTTTGGACGCATTGCAACAAACTCAGGCGCATTAGTGCAATAGAAGTTGATATAATACTTGTCTGTTCAATGCACCAATATTTTAACTCTGTTATCGACAATCGATCTCACAAGGAAAACACATGCTATTAGTTGTCTCGCCTGCGAAGAACTTGGATTATGACACGCCTGCAATTACATCGACATTTTCTATGCCGGAAATGCTAGGTGATGCGTCTGAGTTGATAGAAACCTGTCGCACACTAACGCCTGCTGACGTCTCTTCGTTGATGAGCATCAGTGACAAACTAGCGGGTTTGAATGTGGCGCGTTATGAAAGCTGGTCCACGCCTTTTACTACAGATAATGCTAAACAAGCGCTATTAGCTTTTAACGGCGATGTATATACAGGCCTAGAGGCTTCTTCTTTTAGCGAAGATGATTTCGATTTTGCCCAGAAACACTTGCGCATTCTTTCTGGGCTTTACGGGTTGTTAAAACCGCTAGATCTGATGCAACCCTACCGCTTAGAAATGGGAACAAAGTTAGCGTCTAATCGTGGTAAGAACCTCTATGAATTCTGGGGAGACAGTATCACTAAAAAGCTTAATGAAGTCATGAGTAACAATAGTGATGAAGTTTTGGTCAACCTTGCTTCAAATGAGTATTTTAAATCGGTTGTCGCCAAGTCTTTGAACAATCCCATTATTACCCCTGTCTTCAAAGATAAGAAAAACGGCCAATACAAAATCATTAGCTTCTTCGCTAAAAAAGCCAGAGGCATGATGGCGCGTTACATCATTCAGAACCGCTTAACCCAAGTCGAACAATTGCAAGAGTTTGATTTAGGCGGTTATCAGTATAGCCAAAAAGATTCAGACAATAAGCAGATGGTATTTACCCGCGAAGAGCAGTTAGCCTAGCTCAGTTTTTAAGGGTTGCCGCGTCAATATCCTGAGTTACAGATTGATTGTCGAGTTTATCAAAAATGGATTGATTCGCTTGAGGGTAAAACGTGAGTTTGGCATTTACCTGTAACCCTTGCTCAATTGTCTTACGATCATCATCACTCAGTTGATTATTTGAGATAGACAATTGTTGTATGGCATCCGGTAAAACGCCTTGTTGAATAGACGACACGTTATTTGCGTCGAGTATGAGCCATTGGAGGTTTGGAAGATTACTTAATGCGCTGAGATCTGATATTTGGTTTCTTGCCGCGAATAGCTTACCGAGTGACTGGTTTTCAGTAAGTGGCTCAAGAGTTCTGATTTGATTATTTCTGATATCTAGCCAAGCCAATGAGCTCAACCGACTTAAAGATGATATATCATGAATATTGTTGTTTTGCAGTGTTAAGCGTTCGAGTTTTTGCATGTTCCTTAACATGTACAAGTCAGCGATATTGCAATTAAATAAGCCTAAATCAACCATATTGATTTTGTTTGTCAATGCGTGGAAGTCATGAATAAAGTTTCCACCCAGCACCAATATTTTTAGATCTGTTAGCGCTGCGAGCGGCGATATATCGGTAATCAAATTATCTGGAATCCAAATCGCTTTGATATGAGGAAGTTCTGCAAATGGTGATAAATCCTGCACTTGATTGTTGCCTAAAGTAATACCTACTAATGCTTGCATGTTAGAAATGCTGTCTATTTTTTTAATGTGATTGTTTATGGCAGATATGACATTCATTTTTTGCATATTCTGGAGTCCAGCCAATGACGTAAGCTGATTGTTATCAACTAGTAGCTGTTCGAGCTGTGTCAAATCAGCGATGTCATTCAGTTGAGTCAGTTGGTTATTTGAAACATTAAGTGCTTTAAGGTTCTTGAGTTGATTAAGTCCTCGTAAGTTTGATAAACCTAAGCCAGTTAGCTTCAGCTTGGTTACTGAAAGCAAATCAGTTTGAGTCAGTGGTGTGCTGAAGTTAATGTTATCTTCGATGAGTTGTTCTTGGATAGCTTTCTCTACCTTAGGTGAAAAGCTTGTATTTGCTTCACCCGGTAATGAAGAAAAGAGCAGGGATAAAAAACATAAACATACTTTGATGTTAAAAGGGGTATAGGTTGTCATAACTATTCTTTTGCTATATATTCTACAATGTAAAATATATAGCAAAAGCGAGCGAAATGAGCAAATTTAATTCATTGGGTGAGTTCGAAATTATTGTTATTGCAGCTATCCTACATGTTGGAGATCAAGCTTATGGAACGATAATTAAGGAGGAGATTGCTAACAGGGGAGGTAGACAAGTGTCTGTTGGCGCTCTTTACTCAACCCTGAGTCGATTGGAAACAAAGAAACTGCTAACCAGCGTTGAAGGAGAACCGACAAAGGAACGGGGAGGTCGTGCGAAGCGCTATTTTCGTGTGACAGAATCAGGGTATGAAGCGCTCAGTAAAAGTGTTGATATGTTACAAGCTTTTATTACTGATCTCCCTGATCTTGGCTACTAAAGGCTGTTAGGTATGAACCATTTCATAAAATCTTTCGTCATACGCTGGTTGATCTTTATCAGTCCCAAACACTATCAAGACGCGATCATTGGTGATTTGCTGGAATCGTTTGATGCTGAACACCTAAGTGATAGGCGGCATGTATTCATAAAATTGTTGTGGCAGGCCGCTATTTCAACACCAAGTATACTGGTAATGCGCTTCCGAGAAGCTCACATAAAACTGAACCAGCAGGTTGTCTGGGTTATGTTAATTATAGGGTTATCGACACTTGTGCTAGAGCGTTTTGTCTGGGGAAGTGTCGTTTGGGGATTGGCGGGATCTTGGTCAATTCAATCTGTTTTTATCCTACGCTTACTATATCTGGCTGTGAGTATAACGCCTGTTATTAGCCTCTGTTTTTTGCTACGTATGAACAGGCAATTTAGACGCAGTTTATACGTTATTCTTGCGGAACCTATCTTCTCTTTTTACATTATGTTGCTCTGTTTCAGTTACGCGTGGTTCACCTTGCTTAATCATTTTTCTCTAGACTTGTTTACTTTTCGGCTGGTGCAACTTTTGTTAGCTTATTCAGGTATGAGGTTAGCAATAAATACTGGAAGCAAGAACAAGTCGAGGTTATGAGGTTATAGGTGCTGTTTAAACCAACGACTTAATTCTTGGATAGATTGGCTTTTGTACTTATATAAATTGTGTCCCTCGCCTGGATAGATCACCAATTTATGAGGATGATCGAGTGCTGTTAATTTTGCGTCTAAGCGAAGAGAGTGATTGACCGAAACTCTTTTGTCGTTATCACCATGAATGAGCAAAATAGGTATACTTTTGTTGAGCTGGTCGGCCCATCTCAATACGGATCTTTTCTCTAATTCGCGTTGCTTGTTATCTTCATAATGAGGAATACGACTATAGTAAACACGCTCCATTTCGGGGCGATACTCAAGGCCTTGTATGAGATCGGAATCACCTGAAACTGCAGCAACTGCTTTGATGTTTTTAAGTTGCCTAAGTGCTAAGAATGTTTGCATTCCACCTCGGCTACTGCCAAACATGCCTATACGATCGGTGTCTGCATCATATATTGATGGGATAAGTTCGGCAAGAGCGACAACATCGTCGACATCTCTTCCGCCGAACTCGTCTCGATAGACAGGGTTTTGCTGAAAAGTGCCACGATACTGACTACCAATAATGATGAAGCCTTTTTCGGTGAGAGGGAATAGCCTGGACATCAGGGTTGTAAAATCTACATGACCGAAATTTCCGTTGCCCCCTCGATTGAAAATAAGAACAGGATAGGGACCATCAGCTTTAGGCTTCATCACGTAACCTTGAACGGGCACACTATTGACTGCGTAAGTGAACGTTGAACAAGACAATGAGCTTTGGAAGCGTTCAAAGTCTTCGCGCTTAAAAAAACGTTGGAAGTTACGCAATCTGTTTTTAATTCTGTATTG
>CAZVDU010000136.1:0-11347 GCA_964625615.1 uncultured Pseudoalteromonadaceae bacterium
TATTCTGTTGACTCCAGTGAATCGGTGCAAAGCACTCACCACGACGAACACTAGTATCTATTTTTACAGCCAGGCTAACAGAGGCCGTTCCACTCACCGATGACAAAAGTGCTACCAGATCGCCTTCAGCTAAGTAAAATGCTTTTGCATCCTGCGGGTGTATAGCAACAAAGGGCTCTTCAACATGTTGTGTTAGCGCGTATGACTGGCCTGTTCTTGTCATGGTGTGCCATTGATCTCTTATACGACCGCTATTAAGCACAAGAGAATATTGTCTATTTGTCTGCTGAGTCGGCAACTGTGGTGTCACCGCAATAAAATTAGCTCTTTTGTTTTTAGTATAAAAAGTATTGTCCGTGAATAGTCGTTTCGTTCCAAGCTTAGCTGTTTGAGTCACTGGCCATTGGATAGGCTTAAAGCCATCATACTGACGTTGTGATAATTGACCTAAGCCAGACAAATCGAAATCTCGTTGCCCGTGGTTCTGATAGGCAGATAAGGCAATATGTTCATTAAAGATGTCTTTCGGTGACTCAAAATCAAAACCATTAAAGCCCATCGCTTTGGCAACATCACATATGATTTGCCAATCATGTCTGGCGTTACCAGAAGCAGGCAGCAACCCTCGCTGTCTGGATATCCTGCGTTCGGAATTGGTGACCATACCGTCCTTCTCTGACCAGCCTGTCGCTGGTAACTTCACATCAGCAAAGTCCAGAGTATCGTTTTTGGCAATACAGTCTGAAACGACGACCAAATCACAATTTTTAAACGCGCGCTCCACTTTTTCCCGATGAGGTAAGCTAACTAAAGGGTTAGTCGCCATTACCCAAACAGCTTTTACTTTTCCAGAGTCCATCGCATCAATTAAGTTTAACGCCATCAACCCTGGCTTTTCAGCCATTGATGGTGAGTCCCAAAATGCCGCTACAGTCCTCCTATGTTCAGGGTTCGCTATATCCATGTGTGCTGCAAGCATATTGGCTAACCCACCGACTTCTCGTCCTCCCATTGCATTGGGTTGGCCCGTCATCGAAAAAGGCCCACAACCAGGCTTGCCAATTTTCCCTGAGACAAGATGACAGTTAATGATCGCATTGGACTTATCAACGCCACTGGTGGATTGATTAATCCCCATAGAGTAATAAGTCACTGCCGATTGCTTTTCTGAAAACCATTGATAGAAAGTCTTTAAATCACTGCTATCAAGCTCGCAATACTCCGCTACTTTTTCGAGGTGCCATTTAGATGATGTCGTTAAACATTCACCAAAGTCATTTGTATGTTTAACAACAAAAGCTCTATCGATATAACTGTCGTTAGTAGCAATAAAGCGAAAAAGCCCATTAAAGATAGCGACATCCGTACCCGGTTTAAGCGCCAAGTGTAAATCAGCCAATTCACAAGTCGCTGTTCTGCGTGGATCAATAACCACCACTTTCATCATTGGATTAAGTTTTTTCGCACGTTCAATACGTTGATAAAGAACCGGGTGTGTCCATGCCGCATTAGATCCAACAAAGACGAGCAACTCTGTTTGCTCTAAATCTTCATAACAACAGGGAACCGCATCTGCACCAAAGGCTCTTTTATAGCCTGCAACCGCTGACGACATGCAAAGGCGCGAATTCGTATCTATATTGGCGCTACCGATATACCCCTTCATCAACTTATTCGCGACGTAGTAGTCTTCCGTTAAGAGTTGTCCTGACACATAGAAAGCTATTGCCTCTGGACCATGTTGTTGAATGATGCTTTTAAAGCGGTTTGCGATATGCTCAATAGCCTCATCCCAGGGAACTTGTCGACCACCTATTTCTGGTTCCAGTAGTCTATTCCCCTGTCCATTCGTTTCAGCGAGCTTACTACCTTTAACGCATAAGCGCCCATAGTTCGCAGGATGTTCAGGGGTGGCATTCACTTGCATTCCAATAGAATCAGCTCCTCCAGACTGACTTATCGTCACTTCAACATCAACACCACAGCCAACACCACAATAGGGACAAGTCGTCTGTCCTATACGGCATTCGGTATTTTTCATACTGGAAAGTGCTGTATTTATCATGTCATGCCTCTTATGCAAACGTCATCCTGAATTATGCAGCCTGAGAAATCTGCACTTCGTTGCCGTTAATTCGCGCTAAGTAAGCACTTACATTTGATTCTTTATTCTCTATACAATGGCCTGTTTTTAAACAAATATGCTGCTTATACAATGGAGACGCAACGACCAGCTTGTCACCGATGGAACCAATTAAACCCCGACTTAACACATTGGCCTGACCAATTGGATCCCAGTTGTCGATGGCGAAAACCTGCTCCTCATCATCCTTAACACAAAGGAATAAGGCGACTTGCTGATCACCATATTTAGCGCAGACACCTGCATTTCTGACTAAATCATCGGAGGTACACAGTGTAGTCCACCCGTTGTTACTCTGTTTTGACGTCATGTTTACCTCCTCAAGCGTCTTCAGCTTCTAACTGTCGAGTTTCTATGGATCTTTGTGTTTTTTCCTTAAACGCTTTTTCACGCTCAGTCGCCGGGCGAACTTGATCCCGCTCCTGTACAAACACAATATTTTCATCACTATCTGGGCTATTCACGAACTGGCGGAAACGTTTTGTTGATTCAGGATCATTAACCGTTCGTGCCCATTCACACTCATAGCTTTCCACAATGTGCTGCATTTGCCGTTCTAGTTCAGCAGCCAAACCTAAACTATCTTGGATAACGACTTGTTTTAAGTAATCCAAACCACCTTCTAAGTTTTCCAGCCACACTGACGTACGTTGTAGGCGGTCAGCGGTGCGAATATAGAACATTAAGAAACGGTCGATATATTTGATCAGTGTTTCGGTATCAAGGTCAGTGGCAAACAAATCTGCATGTCTGGGTTTCATACCACCATTGCCACACACATAGAGGTTCCAGCCATTCTCTGTCGCTATTATCCCAACATCTTTACTTTGTGCTTCTGCACATTCGCGAGTACAACCAGAGACAGCCATCTTGAACTTGTGAGGCGCACGTAAACCTTTGTAGCGATTCTCGATAGAAATAGCCTGCCCTACACTGTCTTGCACTCCGTAACGACACCAAGTACTGCCAACACAAGATTTTACGGTACGAAGCGCTTTACCGTAGGCATGTCCTGTTTCAAATCCCGCATCGATAAGCTGCTTCCAAATATGGGGTAATTGATCAACCCGAGCACCAAAGAGATCGACACGTTGGCCACCGGTTATTTTGCAGTAGAGGTTAAACGCTTTAGCCACTGTGCCTAGAGTAATAAGCTTGTCCGGTGTAATTTCGCCACCAGCAACACGAGGGACAATAGAATAAGTGCCATCCTTCTGCATATTGGCTAAGAATGTATCATTGGTGTCTTGCAAGCTAACATGGTCAGATGACAACACGTAATCATTCCATGTCGACGCTAGGATAGATCCAATAGCAGGCTTACAGATATCACAGCCTAAGCCCTTGCCATGTTTTACCAATAAATCATCAAAATTTCTTATCCTTTCGACGCGAATAATGTCGGCTAAACCTTGTCGGCTATAACCAAAGTGTTCACAAATGTCCGTGTTAACTTCCACACCACGCGCAAGTAGTTCAGTGTCAAAGGTCGTTTTCAATAATGCAGCGCACCCACCGCAACCTGTGCTGGCCTTAGTACAACTTTTTACTGCTGACAGCTCAACTGCACCACTATCTATTGCGTCAATAACGTCGCCTTTGCTGACATTATGGCAAGAACAAATAATCGCGGAGTCTGGTAACACCGCTGCTTGTAATGGCCCGTTACCGGTGCTGGGCAGGATGAGGCTTTCCGGTGCCTCAGGTAACGCCATGTCATTCAGGGCATACTGTAATAGCGTATCGTAGTCTTGGGTATCGCCGACCAACACCGCTCCCAGGAGTTTCTTTTTATCTGAGTCGACGACAATTTTTTTATAGACCTGTTGAGGCTGATCTTCGAAGATATAACTCATTGCACCTTCGGTTTTACCGTGCGCATCACCGATAGAACCAACCTCTATACCTAGCAGTTTTAATTTGGTACTCATATCCGCACCGGTGAAGGTCGATTCACCACCAGTGATATGGCTCACGGCAACACGGGCCATTTGATACCCCGGCGCAACCAAACCAAAAATGCGCTGTTGCCATAGTGCGCACTCACCAATCGCATAGATATTGTCATCACTGGTTTTGCAATAATCATCTACCTCAATACCACCGCGAGGTCCCAAGCTTAAACCCGTTGTTTTGGCCAACTCATCTTGAGGGCGAATCCCCGCGGAAAACAGGATCATATCTGTTTCCAAACGAGAACCGTCTGCAAAGCGCAGCACATAGCGGCTCGTCTCGCCACTCTCAATCACGTTCGTTGCCTTGTCTGTATGTACTTC
Organism: uncultured Pseudoalteromonadaceae bacterium; assembly: GCA_964625615.1. GTDB lineage: Bacteria > Pseudomonadota > Gammaproteobacteria > Enterobacterales > Alteromonadaceae > M269. Next base: position 4,420 of record CAZVDU010000136.1, read on the forward strand.
TACACCCAATGCTTCTATCTGTTCACGCAACAAACGGCCGCCCCCGAAATCAAGTTGCACGGCCATCAATTGAGGAGCAAATTCGACAACATGCGTCTTTAAACCCGCTTCTTTTAGCGCATTAGCTGCTTCTAGACCCAGTAAGCCACCACCGATAACAACACCAACTTTGCTGCACGCAGCAGATGATTGAATGGCTTCTAAGTCTTCAATGGTGCGGTAAACCAAGCAATGAGGCTGATCATTACCTGGAATAGGCGGCACAAAGGGGTAAGAGCCTGTCGCTAAAACGAGTTTATCGTAGCTATATGTTTCACCACTGGCTAAAACAACGCACTGTTTGTCTCGCCGAATGTCGACGACTTTGGCGTCAGTCACAAAAGTGATGCTTTGGTTCTGGTAACTTTCAGCGGAGGTAAGTGCCAGGTCTTCTGCCGTTTTACCACTAAAATACTCTGACAAATGCACTCTGTCGTAGGCTAATCGTGACTCAGCGCCCAAGACTAATATATCGGCTGTAGAACACGCTTTGCGCAGCTGCTCTACAAAGTGATGCCCAACCATACCATTGCCGACCACGACAACTTTCATTTTCTGTTTCATTCTCGTACTCACTTAAGCTGCATCGGTGGCAGTTTTAATAATAGTTTCGGCAGCTTTGTCCATGACACTGCTCTTGTTATTATTTCGCGCACTAACTGGCTCTATTTTTCGTTGTTTTTCATATAAAAACTGAAGCACTGCATGACGACAGTGGTTGTACTCCACATCATCTGCTAAAGCGATGCGATCACGCGGGCGTGCAAGTTTGACGTCTAGTATTTCACCGATGGTGGCATTCGGGCCGTTGGTCATCATCACAATTCGATCCGACAACAATACGGCTTCGTCCACATCGTGTGTAATCATAATCACGGTATTATTGAGTTTGGCGTGGATCTCCATCACCGAGTCTTGCAAGTGTGCTCTTGTTAGTGCGTCTAACGCACCGAAAGGCTCATCCATCAGCAGCACTTTAGGCTCCATAGCCAATGCTCTGGCAATACCTACGCGCTGTTTCATACCGCCCGATATCTCTGACGGCAGTTTGTCTTTAGCATGAGTCATATGCACAAGTTCAAGGTTGTGCGTAATCCATTGTTGCCTTTGCGCTTTTGACGTTTTATTTTGGGTTTGTTTAACGGCGAGTTCAACATTCTGATACACAGTAAGCCAAGGCAAAAGAGAGTGATTTTGAAACACAACGGCTCTTTCAGGCCCTGGTTCGTTGACTTCTTTGTTTTCGAGAATAACGCCGCCCTGAGTTGCCTTTAAAAGACCTGCAACAACATTCAGTACCGTAGACTTACCACATCCTGAATGACCGATAAGTGATATAAACTCACCTTTGTTGATTTTTAAATTCACGTTCTCCAACGCACTAAACGTCCCCTTAGGGGTTGGGAAATCCATACCAACTTGAGATAGTTCTAAATGACTTTTAATCATTGTTAATGCTCCAGGTTTAGCCTTAACTAACGCAGTACCGCGCTCTTGTCCCAGCTAATCTTACGCTGTAAAGCCAACATTAAACGGTCTAGCGCAAAGCCAATCAGGCCAATAACCAACACAGCAACCATAATGCGCGCTAGGGATTCTGAACTGCCGTTTTGAAACTCATCCCACACAAACTTACCTAAGCCGGGGTTTTGCGCCAGCATTTCTGCCGCAATCAAAACCATCCAACCAATGCCCAACGACAACCGCAAACCCGTAAATATCATCGGGAAAGAGGAAGGTAAGACGATTTTAATCACGTGGGTTAAGGCATTTAGACGCAGTACACGACTCACATTTACTAAGTCACCCGGAATACTCGATACACCAACAGCTGTGTTAATCAACGTTGGCCATAGACAGCACAAAGCTACTGTAAACGCCGAGGTTAAAAATGACTTGGCAAACATTGGATTGTCAGACACATATACCGCACTGACAATCATAGTGACCAAGGGTAGCCAAGCGAGGGGCGAAACAGGTTTAAAGAGTTGTATAAGTGGATTAATAGCCGCATAAACCGATTGACTTAAGCCACAGATAATACCTATAGGTATCGCGATAAAAGAAGCGGCAACAAAACCGATAAAAACGGTGTATAAGCTGGTCCATATTTGATCAAAGAATGTCGGCGAGCCGGTATAAGGGCGAATTTTTGCTTTGTAAGTCGGGTCCGCCTCCAGGCGAGCTTGGTTGCGCTTCTCCTGCCTTTCGTAGAACTCAGATGCCCTTTCTCGCTCTGCCTGATGTTCGGTGATCAGATTACCCGCTTGTAACCAAACATCTGCAGGACCGGGGAACTTGCCTAAAGACGTGTCAATGTTCTGAGCAACGCCCCCCCAGAACATCAAAAATACAAACAAGCCTATCATGGGTAAACTGAGCCTACCGGCATGTCGCAACCAACTCGGCTGTCGCACTTTAGATGGCAACTTAAGCCAAGTCACTTGCGGTAAAACACTTTGTTTAAACATCATCACTCCTCAAGCGATATGAACCAATACGACACTGATTTGGTTAAATCTTGGTATCGCCTTTCAGGCCAATATCAAATTTATCGATGTACTGATTAGGCTGACTACCGTCATAGATGATGTTGTCAATAAAGTGTTTTTGTGGAGGACGAAAGCCAGACTCGTTAGCAAAATCGGGAAAATCACTCAACTTGGCTTTACCTTCTTTCACTAACGCCATTGCAGCAGTTTTGAAAATGTCAGGGCGGTAAACTTTCTTCGCCATATCGAAGTACCAACTATCAGGCTTGGATTCACTGATTTGCCCCCAACGACGCATTTGCGTGAGATACCAAACCGCATCTGAGTAGTAAGGATAAGTCGCGTTATAGCGGAAAAAGACATTAAAGTCAGGTACTGGGCGTTTATCGCCTTTCTCATACTCGAAGGTGCCGGTCATGCTGCTCGCAATAACATCTGCGTCAGCGCCTACGTATTTCGCACTTGAAAGCATTTTCACTGCTTCATCACGATTGGCGTTGTTGTTCTCATCCAGCCACATTGCTGCACGAATCATAGCTTTCACCACTCGTATATGCGTATTAGGGTTTTTATCCGCCCAGGCTTTACTCACACCAAAGACTTTCTCTGGATTGTTTTTCCAGATCTCGTAGTCAGTAACAACAGGGACACCAATATTCTTATGCACGGCTTGCTGATTCCAAGGTTCGCCTACGCAATAGCCGTAAATAGTGCCTGCCTCCATGGTAGAGGGCATTTGTGGTGGTGGCGTCACAGACAAAAGCGCGTCTGCCATTAACTGCCCGGTGGTATCGCCTTTATGAGGTGCATAGTAGCCGGGATGAATATCACCAGCGGCCAACCAATAACGCAACTCATAATTATGTGTCGACACGGGGAAGACCATACCCATATTGAAGGGTTTACCTTCTGACTTATATTTTTCTACAACGGGTTTAAGTGCATCCGCTTTGATTGGGTGAACCGGTTTGCCATTTTCATGAGGGATATGAACTTTCATCTGTTTCCAGATCTCATTAGAAACAGTAATCCCATTGCCGTTTAAATCCATACTGAAAGCAGTCACTATATGAGACTCGGTGCCATAACCTATAGTGGCACCTAGTGGCTGTCCCGCTAACATATGGGCACCGTCAAGCTCACCGTCTATAACGCGATCAAGCAATACCTTCCAATTCGCCTGCGCTTCGAGCGTGACATACAAACCTTCATCTTCAAAAAACTGCTTTTCGTAGGCGACGGCTAGAGGTGCCATATCGGTGAGCTTAATAAAGCCAAATTTAAGCTCTTCTTTTTCTGGCCAACCCACGTCCGCATGAGCGCTGTTAACCACCAATAATGAAACACTCATCGCACTTAATAACTGCCTTACTGTAGACAGCCAACCTTTATATTTCATAACTTACCCTTAGAAACCTGTAGATTTTTTGTCTAAGGCGCGGTTGATACCTTGCCTAAACGCTTACTCTTTGTGTAAGTCAAAGTAAGAGCAAACTTGATGCCATCAAATTAAATTATTATTTTTCAATAAGTTAAAAATAAACCATCCGGTTTTAGAAAAAGGAGCGCACTATAAGGATCACTCAATGCACCGAGGATGTGCATAAGGTTTAGTCATGGAAGAGCACCAGCTTGCATTGATGAGTAATTAATTTTGATGCATGCGTATTGTCTTGCAATACACAACTGCTAAGATACCGCTAACTTCTAGACAACGACACATAACATGCCACAAGAAAACTCAGCGAAACCTCGTCAGGGAATACAAGTTATTGCACGGGCTGCCTCTGTATTGAGAGCTTTAGAAGGCACACCTGAAGGACTTAGCTTAGGCGAAATAGCGCAGCAAATAGGCTTACCACGTTCAACCGTGCAACGTATTGTGTATGCGCTAGCAGATGAAGGTTTTGTGATTGCCGCCTCTCCCAATGCACGCGTGCGTTTGGGTCCAAGTCTGGTTTCGTTAGCGTCCTCGGCTAAAATCGATATCGATCGCATTATTGTCCCGCACATGAAAGAGCTGTCTAAAGAGATTGAAGAGACTATCGACTTATCGGTACAAGACGGCTCGATGATGGTCTTTATTGAACAGGTGACTGTCGAAACGCGCACACTAAGGGCCGTATCAGCGGTGGGTAACGCCTTCCCGATATACAGTTGTGCTAATGGTAAAGCAGTACTCGCGTCTCTGAGTGATGAGGAATTAGAACAAATACTGGCACAACCTATACAGGCGCAAACCGCATCCACGATTACCGCGCCGCAAAAACTACTCGCAGAGCTGGATATTATTCGCGAAACAGGTATTGCTTATGATCACGAGGAGCATTTTGAAGGTATTTGCGCGTTAGGTGTCGCCCTATCAGATCCCTACGGCCGCAACATAGCCTTGTCTATTCCTATCCCATCAGTCCGGTTTTATAAAAACGAGAAAATCATCGCTAAGCTGCTGTTACGGTATCGCGATATCATTGAAAAAGCGTTGGGTAGCAAATAACGGTAAACTCAGAGCTTGGGTATTTACCAACCATAGAAAGTAGACCAATACCCAAGCTCAACGTTTATTTCTTTGACTGCTTCCAATAGCCGTAAGCTGCTATAGCGCCAAATACTAGCATCATGAAAACAACACCTGCCATCCATAAAGTCGTTACATTCGACATCTCAATACCTCACTTTTTCCCAACCTGGAGCTACTTTTTATCCAACCAACGGTCAATGGCGTAACCTAAAACCAAAATAGTGAATATCATCCCTGCACTTGTAAGAAAAATAGACCAGAACATTTTATCCTCCCTCAGCGATAGTCACATTGATTTAACCGGTTGAGCCACTGCACCAAAGTAAGCAGCTCGCCCTGTAAAAAACAGGTTACTTAACACACCAACAAATAAAGATACCAAGGTTGCCATAATCGCATTGTTACTCAATAAACCAAGCTGGCTGGCTAAGTCAGTGAAAGACCATACAAAGTTCAACAACCAAACAACAATAAGAGTGACAACCGCTGCTTGATTGCTGCGTTGCCAGAACATGGCGTATAAAATAATAAAGAAAACGGGGATCAACCAGGCAAATAACCAGGTCATGGCTGCCAGTATTGGTGGTAAGAATGAAGCCACTGCAATAGCTGTTACAGCTAACAGCACTATCGTTATCCGCGTCACTTTAGTGACTTGTTGTTCTGTTGCATCAGGGCGATATAAGGCTTTGTATATATCAATACTAAATATGGTTGCTGGGCTTAGCGCTGTCATTGCAAAGGTTGACAAAATAGCGGCAAGAAACGAAGCCAACAATAACGCCCCCAACCAACTTGGTAGGTATTCCACTAACATTTGCGTTGCTGCTTGTTTGGGCCCTAACTCAGCAAATTCAGGGATTGTCATAGCAGTTAGACCAATAACAACGGCGAAGACACCAAACAATCCGTTCACCGGTGCCGCAATCCATAATGCCTTTTTGATTGTCTTCTCGTCCTGTGCCGACATAGCTGTTTGTAGCAACATTTGATTGACAGATTGACTGAATAATACGGCGACAACAACACCCAAAGAAAAGGTTAATAGGATTTGTGAGTTACCAAAAATACTCAACATGTGTGACATATCTTGCGAGGTAAAATGTTCTGCCACCGAATCAAAATTGCCGTTGGGTAATCGCAACGCCAAAAAAACGGTAGCCAGTATGAGTCCAACATACATCACAACCGCGTTGATCAAGTTTATCCACCCGACTTCTTTCATCCCTGCAATAACGACGTAAAAAATACCGAGGATGCCGCCGACAATAGCACCATTAGCAATACCCCAGCCGGTCATCGCGTTGATAATAATGCCTAGGCCTTGGGTCTCTATAGTAAGAATGCCAAAAATAACGCCGCCCATAACGCAGGAAACGAGCGTTCGAATACCTTTGCCATAGAGTCTTTCGAGTAATTCTGGAACAGTGCTGACTCCCATACGCCTGACCCAAAGCCCTGTGCTGTAGCAAACGACTACTAGCAATAAAACATGGGCAATGCTAAACCAAACAGCGGCGGCCCCAACTCCCCAAACCATTTCAAAGACACCGAGTATATGTGCTGTGCCTAAAACAGTCAGAGCCATAGTTGCTGCGACAACTCCTACCGGTAAGCTGCGACCACCGAGGGCAAAGTCACCGTCTTTTTGCGTGTGACCTTCTTTTTTGGATAGCCACCAGCCAACACCTAGAATAGTGACGGCTTCATAGAGCAATACAATGATCAACATTTTGATGTTCATTTCATATCCCACCTACTTCAATGCTTGCCAACCCATCGATTAACCGGCTGTATAACCACCGTCAGCATAAACCACATGACCAGTATGAAAGTTTGATGCAGCTGACGCAAGAAACAACAAAGGCCCTGCCAA
>CAZVDU010000137.1:0-11218 GCA_964625615.1 uncultured Pseudoalteromonadaceae bacterium
TTGTAGGAGAGCCTTTAGGCTCGAACCTTACAGAAGTATCAGGTTGCTCGTTGATATCTATTCGCGGCTGAAGCACGCTCCTACAGCTAGATCGTCGCATTGTAGGAGGATCTTTAGACCCGAATCGTACAGAAGCAACAGCTTACACATTGATATCTATTCGCGGCTAAAGCACGCTCCTACACCTAGATCTTAGCATTGTGGGAAGGCCTTTAGGCTCAAACATTACAGGGGCAGCAGCTTACTCATTGATACCTATTTGCGAAAGCTAAGTAATGCATTCCTGCATAAATAAAAAAAGGGAGCTAAAAGCTCCCGATAAACGTTCGTTTTAGCTGTCAAAACAGTTGTTTCAACCAATCCCATAGCCCCAGTGAGAAGCCTTCGAATAAGTTGATTCCTAGTGAAGACTTTATAATATAAAGCACAACCAACCCTGTTAGTATGCTCATCAATAGAAACAAGGTACTCAGTAGCAGTATGGTTGCCAACGCCATTGATTGCTCTTGTCGAGAGAGGCTACGAACGTTCTTGCCCATTAAAAATACGAAGTACACTCTGGACGTAAAAAACGGAATGGGGAACGTGCCTCTTAAATCAACTTTGTGTTTTCTGTATTGCCCGCTTCCGATAGCAACCTTAATATGCCGAAGTTGTTCATCATTCAATGACGTTGCGGTTTCCCGAGGCAGCCGCCCCAGGAAATTCATGATGTCAGGATCTTTTCGAATATTGTGATTAGTACTCGTCATCACCTTCTCCTATCCAAACACCTGCCTTTTCCATCCAATCACACTGTTCTCAATAAAACTGTATGTCCGGACAGGTAACAGAGAAAGTATCGAACAAGCAAAAGTCGCTGACGTTCTCGCAGGCTCTTCAAGAGCAATTAGCGGATTTGTTAATAGCGCTTTAAAAACCAATTTAACGGCTTCTAAACCATCTCCACTTTTAATAGCTCTGCGCGCTAAGTAACGGATCTGATAGGCTCTCGCAAGTCGTTCGTACTTGCGAAAAAATTGTTCATTGCCGGGCCTATTTTTTCTGACAGCTAAACACCAATTATCATATTGCTTTGATAAATTGGATGATAATCCACCATTGTTGATCCGATAGAAGGTCAATGCCTCGGGAATACCTTCAAACGTCCATTTTCCTAATAAAGCAACCCGCGTCCATAATTCGATATCTTCCGATTGCTTTAAGTCTTCATCAAAATAACAGGTTCTTCCGCTTTCGGTGTTTTCGTAGGCAATTTCATTGAGTAGACATCGGCGAATCACCGGAGCAGACCCGTTACCTATTGGGTTACGACAAAAAATGTGTTTTATGGTTACCTCTTTTAGCTTGGGATATTGACCAATCCCAAGGTCATTCCCTTGCTCATCTACAAAAACAGATGGGCTATAGCTTACTCCAACACTTGAGTTCTGATTTAAGTGACTGAGATGTAAGGCTAACTTTTCTCTTGACCAAAAATCATCAGAATCAAGCAGAGCAACATATATTCCTTTTGCTGCAGCTATACCTGAATTTCTAGCCGCTGATAGCCCTCGATTGCGCTGATGTATCACTTTTATTCGCTCATCAGAGAATTGTGAAAGTACGCTCAGGGTGTTGTCAGTGCATCCATCATCGACGCAAATCAACTCGAAATTTCTAAACGTTTGAGATAAAACAGAACTAATACATTGTTCGATATATTCTTCAACATTGAACATAGGAACAACGACTGAAACCATGGGTAAGCTGCGTTTATTCATGAGAATGACTCCTAACGGCAAGTTGTGTGTTGTTATCATTGAAAAGATTGAAATAATTAAGGGGCAAGAAAATGCTAAGGCCAGCAACACCTGTGATAAGAATGGTTAATGCGAGGCTCTCAGGCGTTTCACTTGATACTAATAGGATCCCTGTCGCACTTAGCAACAAACAGAATATACGTACATTAAGTTCACGGCGATATGCCGCTTGGGATCTAAGCATATTGCAATGTGTGTCAATAATGATCGTAGGTATTGCGGTCAGACAAAGCATCATGACGACGAGGTGGTTTTGCTGCCATTGCTGTTCGAATATGAGAGGAACATACCAAGATACACTCAAAGCCTGAATGACGAAAATAGAGCAAATGAGAAGCGTTAGAAAATACACCCATCGCACGCTATTTTTTAGATTAAAATTACGATGCTGGAGGCATAGATAGGGATACAACGCACTGTTGTATGCATTAACGAGTGACTGGCTTAGTCCCACACCAGCGCTTTTAGAAAAGCTGAACAAGCCAAATAGTTCTGGGCTTAACAGTTTCGCACCAAGTAATACATCTAATTGTGTCCTAAATGAGCGGATAAGCTCTGCTGAAAAAAGCTGCCCTGAGGTTTTAACTAACAATAGAAAGATGTTCCTCTGAAAGCCAAAACCAAAACGTTCTACTGGCGCAAAATAAAAGAATGCGACCCAAAGACTCGCATAAACCCACTTCCCATATACAACAGACATTGCACCGCAATCAAAAAATGCAAAGACTGCGATAGAAATATTTTCAGCCGTAATACAGGCGGCGTTTCGCAAGCTAAAAAAACGCATATTTCCAGCTCGTTGAACAAGAAAAACATTGATACTTACAAGAGGGTATAAGAGGTAGACACCTGCCATTGACACCAATAACTCAGTCAACATAGTGTTGCCGTAAAATAAACTAAGAGGGTAAGCCAAGCCCATTTGGACAACACAGAGTACACAGCAAATAACCCACTGCAGAACTGCGCCGTTCTTCGCATAAGACGACAGTTGTTCTTCGGAGCATTGCACAATTTGCATACCCGCACCGGAACGAAGAACCAGTTTTAGAACTTCATGACACCCTAAAGCCAACATTATGGTGCCATAGGTAACGGCATCGACATTGGCTGCCAAAACAATAATGACTAACAACCGAGAAGCTTTTGCAGCTACTTCTGTGACAAGTAGCCAACTTACGTTTTTAAGGAGTTTTTCGTTATCAATTTTCAATTTTAGAAAACGCACAGACTACACCGCATTGTTAACTCATGCAGTAGTCGTTACAAAAAGCGTTCCAACCAACAAAAAAAACTAACTCACTGATTTATATGAACTTAGAAAAGTACGGTATATTAATATGAAGTAATAAATGCATATTGCAATGGGGAAGTTTTGCAATATGCAATGATTCTCAAAATGAAAGAAGGGCTTGGATAACCCTTACTTACAATAGAAGGATGACTAATCCTGCCACTGCTGAATTTTACGGTATAAGGTTGAAGGACTAACCTCCAAAAGGCCTGCTGCTTTAGCCACATTATCCTGACACGAAGCAATAGCGTGCTCTATTGCCACTCTCTCGACTTCTGCAAGAGGTCGGATACCGTTATTGCCATTGTATTGGCTAGTAGGCAGGTCTTCCACTGAGCTTTCGCTAATCGGGTGTTGAATGGTGTTCGAAGCGCTATTGTTGATTAGCGTATAGATCTCACGATCAGTTAATTGAAGTTGTCGTCCTATATGTTGCTCTGTCAACAAGGGGCCTTCTGACATAACGATAGCACTGTGAATGGTATTCTCTAGTTGCCGTACATTACCCGGCCAATCATAATGATTAACCAGTTTCTCAGCATCCGACGAAAGGCCTACGAAAACCTTTTGTTCCAAATCACTGAAATGGGTAATAAAGTAATTTGCTATCTGACTTGCGTCATTCTCCCGCTCATTAAGTGCAGGTAAATCAATAGCAATAACGTTAAGCCTGTAATACAAGTCTTCCCGTAATACCCCCTCTGTAATAGCATCCCGCGGGTTGCGGTTTGTTGCACTAACAAACCGGATATCTACTTTCTCAACTTTATTGCTCCCTACTTTTTGAAAAGTGCCAGTTTGCACAAATCGCAGAATTTTCGCTTGTAGAGAAATATCCATCTCACCCAGTTCGTCTAAAAACAACGTACCGCCATCAGCTAAGGTTGCAGCGCCATCTCGATTAGCAACAGCACCTGAGAATGCCCCTTTTACGTGACCAAAAATCTCTGATTCCATTAACTCAGAAGGGATAGCAGCACAGTTCAAACAAATAAGTGGCTTCTCTTTTCTAGGGCTCAATTCATGAATTGCCGAGGCGACCAGCTCTTTACCCGTACCACTCTTTCCGGTCACAAAAACCGATGCAAAGCTAGAAGCACTGAGCTCTACGGCGTCATACACAACTTGCATACGAGAGGACTGTCCAATAAATCGCATAAAATTACGCTTTCTCTTCGATTTAATCCGATCCAGTGTATGTCTCAACAAGCTTCTTTCAGCAAGTACTTCTCTATAGTTCATTGCTTGTTGAAGATTTAACTTCAACTCATGATTATCCCAAGGCTTTCGGATATAACTCCAAATCTTACCCTTGTTTATGGCGCTTATCACATCATCCAATTCAGTATAAGCGGTTAACATGATACGCACTGTTTCAGGCCAACTTTCGGCCACCTCGTGTAGGAATTGATTGCCATTCATTCCTGGCATATTCTTATCTGAGACCACCAAATCAATATCATGATCTTTAAGAATCCCTAACCCTTCCTCACCCGAATTAGCAGTATATATATCAAAAGGTAACTCTCTAACGACACGTTTTAATGCATTAAGAATACTTGTTTCATCATCTACAAATAGAATACGGGCTTTGTTTTCTTTTATCATAGAATGCCTTTAATTCTCTCTAATATCGTCAGCATATACGATGAACCAATTTAATGCTTGATATAAATGATCTCAGCTTCTGGTAAATAAGTTATGCGGAATATATGAAAGACATAACATCGTTGAATGGCATCGGTTTGGAGAAGTAGAACCCCTGGAATTGAACTACCCCCATATCAAGTAGAGCATTTAATTGCTCTTCTGTTTCAATACCTTCAGCAATGGTCGAATAATCGAGTGCGCGCGCTATCTGCAGTGTTGCATCAATAATTGTCCGCCCGCCTTTTTGCATATTATCAACAAAAGTACGGTCAATTTTAACGCAATCTACTGACAACATTTGTAATTGTGACAACGATGAATAGCCAGTACCAAAATCATCAATAGATACCTTAATGCCCATAACTCGAAGCGTTCTGACTTGCTCGCGTATAATTTGTGTATTTTGTGAAAAAACAGATTCTGTAATTTCAAGGTGCAGAGATGATGGCTTTAATTTACTGGCTAATAATGCCTTCTCTACTATCGCACAGAAATTTGATTCCAATAATTGAATAACAGACACATTAACACTAACAGTCGCTTCATGAATGGGTTGCCATTTCGCGGCATCCATACAAGCTCTTCTCAAAATCCAATTGCCTAAATGGCCAATAAAGCCATGATTCTCAGCAATCGGGATAAACTCTTCTGGCGATACCATGCCATCGTCAAGTTTAAGGCGCATAAGTGCTTCAAATGAAACAATTTGCTTATCAACAGCATTCACAATAGGCTGATAGTATACGAAGAGGTCACCTCGCTGCTCTGCCGTTAAAAGATGTTGTCTCAACAACTCTTCTCTTCGCAGCTTAGATTTTATCGCTTCATCGAAAACTCGACACTTCCCAATTTCGGTCTTTTTCTGATGGTACATTGCAACATCTGCATGTTCTATGAGCTCCCATGCGTGTTCGCCATGGTCTGGATAGACTGCAATACCAATTGAAGCACCTATTTTGAATTCTTTATGCTCAATATAGATTGGAAGGGAAATTGCACTAATTAGTGCTTTAGCAAATGATTGTGCTTGTGAACTATCTTGATTACTTAACGCAAATAAAAACTCATCCCCACCCCATCGACACACTATATTATTGCTATCCATCATAGTAGTTAAACGATTGGCAACCAACACCAGTATCCTGTCACCTAACTCATGCCCTTGTGTATCATTTATCTTTTTAAATCCATCTAAATCAATGAAAAGTAGTGAGACTGGGTTACCACTAGCCTCTTCAATCATGCCATCTAAGCTCAACTTAAAGGCATTGCGGTTTTGAAGTTTAGTTAAGGGATCTATAGTCGACAACTCATAGATTTCTTCTGTTCTCGCATTAACCTTGTCTTCTAATTCAGCATTAAATTGATTTAACTTATTGAGCAACATTACATTATTGCTTTTCACTTCAAGGGAAGTGCTGGTGAATCTTGCCGACTTCCTAGCCGCGACAAAAAATACAAGAACGAATATCAAGGTTACAGAGCCAAGAAAGTTAATATTAGGTTGTTCTGATAACAATCCAACAATAGACGCTGGCAAGAGGACAATTACTGGATAAGAAATTGCTAGCTTTTCATTGGCACTAATAACAATGAAGGAGCCACTAATAACAGTTGCCATCACCATAATTGTAATAGCGACTTGGATATCACTGCCTGTTATAACTTGATAGACGATATAAACAGACCACGCTACCGCCGATAAGAGCAATCCGGAGGCAAATCGGGCAACTAGAAACTTTGCTCTGTGTTCATCTATGTCTCGCGATTTTCGACCAAAATAGCCGTCAATCAATCGAAGAAACGAAAGACCAAAAAGAATGATAAGCCAATTAATCTCAAATCGACTAAGCTCATGTTTACCTACACTAAAAACGAGCCCCACGCCCGCGACAGTATTAACTAATACGGCTTCATAAATATTCAAATAAAGTCGATTAGCAACATAGGAGTTTACTTTATTGATACGTTTAACTTCCTTTAGCTTATCGCTTAAAAACAACAATGAGCAAGCTAAATTAGCCCGTATAAAAAGTCAACAAATAGAGATTTAAATTCACCTTGAAAATACTGATATCTTTTATTCAGGTATAAAAAAACTCAATTCCACACTGGGTAAAATTGAGTTTGGATACTACTATCTACGATCTAAAACTTACCTGCCGATAGAGCCTCCAGCAGATAAGCTTGCTTGTAATATCTCGTACTGTTGTCTTTCGGAAGAGACAAACTTAGACCATTGTTGAGCCATACCGCGACTTCTATCATCTTTTTCTGCTATAGCGAGTTCATCAAGAGCTTCAACAAACTCTCTTTTGTTGAAGTGTGCCATACCTAGCACTAAATGTGTTGTACCTGGATTACGCAATTCACCTTTACCGAGTGCTTTACGACCCTGTTCGATAGCGTTATCCCACTTCTCAAGGTTCAAGTAGATTTGCGCAAGTTGTGCATTGAGCTCGCCCGTATCTGACAAATCTGCTGCAGCTGTCATCACTGGTACTGCTTTTTCATTTTCTTGAGCAGCGGTTAGACTTTGCGCTAAGAACTTAAGGTTACGTAGATCTTTCTCGATCAACCCCTCTTCTAAAGCTTTTTCCATCACAACCGCACCTTTGATAGGTGTTTGATGATAATAGTAAAGCTGCGCTAAGTTAAACAAGTCAGAACCTTTAGTGACAAAACCTTGCTGATAAGCAGCTTCCATAACGGCTAGCTGTTTTTTCTCTTCGCCAAGCTCACCATACATACCGGCTAACTGAACCCAATACTTAGGCTCATTAAACAACTTCACCATTTTAACTAAAACGTCTTTAACTTGTTCAGGCTGCTTCATTTCAAAATAAACAGCGCGCTGCAATACATACCAATTTTCTTCTGCCACACCTTTCTCAACTTCTACCAGTGCAATAGCCTCACTGATATATTCTAGAGCTGGAGAAAAATCCTTCTTCTGATACATCGCTTGTGCTTTTAATAAAAGCGTTTTTGCAGGGATCGGCTTAGTTTGCAACTCTTCCCAACGCTCAACAAAAGTAATCGTCTTATCAAAATTCCCTTGAGACATATGCAACTGTGCCAAACTATAAAGCGTTGATTGCTCTAAGGTTTCAGGGATTAGATCAATCTCAACAACTTCTTCGAATGATTCTATAGCAAGACCAACCTGCTCATCAGCATAATAGATGAACCCGTAGAAATTATGCATCATCGCAATTTCATACTCATTCATCGTGCTTTTCTTAGACTTTACTTTATCGAGTACTGCTATTGCTTGTGGAACATTACCACCATCAGCAATTTCCTGTGCTCTTGCCAGCTGGTCGTAAACCTTAGTACGCAAAGTAGGTACAATTTTCGTTTTGACCGAACTGGTTTCATTTTCTGCTGCTACAGCAGTGCTAACTATAGAGACAGGGGCAGCAAATAAAGTGCATGCTACCAATGCTGATGAAACTATATTTTTAATCGAAACAGCTTTTTTCATTGGTCTAAGTCCTAAGAAAGTCGTCATATCAATTTCTCACTAACCATCTAACTGGAAAGTAATTTTTGTTTGCACACCCGCTACATCAGTGGGTTCACCGTTTATTACACGGGGCTTATATTTATATTTCGCTGCAGCTTCTAAGGCTGCAGAATCAAAAATTCTCTGAGGGTTTGCTTCTACAATACTTACATCACGCACAGAGCCCTGTTTTGTCACTACAAACTCAACAATCACGTAACCTTCAATACCGCGAGACAAAGCACGCCTCGGATAAACAGCGGCAGGTTTAACAATAGGTAAATACTCGCCATCACTACTTTCTAGTGATATACCACCACCTAAGTCAACGTCACTCGACACATCAGTCGAAAAATCGATAGCAGCGCCACTGGTATCAGCATCAGAAGAATCCAGTTGAGGTTGCTCTAGCGGGGGAGGCGGTTCTTTAGGCTTGGGCGGCTTGCGGGGTTTACGGTCTTTTTGTTGAACTTGTTCCTCAGGTTTGATGCGCACAAAATCAAGTACGCTCCCTTTTGGTGGTTCACTTAGCTCTGTATCGCCACTTTTAATCAACGCTTGCATCAGATAAAACAAACCTAGCGTTACGCTGGCTGCTAATACTAAAGCGATAAGAATGCGTACCATGATTAGCCTTCTTGCGCCGCAATAGATACGTCATAAACACCCGCTGCTCGCGATGCATCCATAACTTTGATCAAGGTTTCTGTGGTTGCTTTTTTATCAGCCTGTATAACAACAGTGCCCTGTGGGTTTTCGGCATGTAAGCGTTCAATGTTTGCTTGTACTGCACGTTCATCTATTCTGCGTTTATTGATCCAGATCTCGCCTTTGTCGCTGATGGCAATCAAGATCCCCGCGCGGTCTTTCTTAACAGCAGTTGCTGCTTCTGGGCGATTAACGTCAATACCGGCTTCTTTAACGAAAGACGCAGTCACAATAAAGAAGATCAGCATGATAAAAACAACGTCAAGCATAGGTGTCATATCTATTGTTGCTTCTTCTTCATCAACAAGGTTTTGGAAATGTTGTTTCATGTTTCTCTTTACAACCTGTTTATTAGTGCGTCATAACCATTGCATCTTGAATATGCAATCGTTCTCTTTTCGCGGTACGTGTTAACCATGTTGATGCAAATACACCCGACAAGGCACCAACCATTCCTGCCATTGTTGGAATGGTTGCTTTCGACACACCTGATGCCATAGAGCGTGCGTTACCTGAGCCTGAAATGGCCATCACATCAAAAACTTCAATCATGCCGGTGACCGTACCCATCAAACCTAATAAAGGACAAAGTGCGACTAGCACTTGGATGATAGGCAGTCCCGCATTTAGGCGCATACTGATTCGAGAAATCATCGCGCCACGTATCTGTTCAGCATTCCATGAACTTTTATCCGCGCGACTTTGCCAAGTGGACAATGTGTCTCGCTTGTAATTTCTATGCCAAATAAAAACATAAAGCATACGTTCAAGTATCAGCAACCACATGACAAAGATGAGCAAGCCGATAACCAGCAGCACATCACCGCCAGTCTCGGTAAAATCACGGATGGATTCGAAAAATTCGACCAACATCGTTATTAAGCCTTCGCTTCTCTTTCAGCTGCTTCGGAGCGTTCTGCCATTACGCCAGACGCTTGCTCTTGTAAAATGTTGACGATGTTCTTGCTACGTGTGTTAAGTAACGCATAAAGCAATGTCGTTGGGATGGCGACAACCAACCCTAGAACAGTTGTTACCAACGCAGTTGAAATACCACCAGCCATAAGTTTCGGGTCGCCTGTACCAAACAAGGTTATTTGTTGGAAGGTCACGATCATACCGGTTACCGTTCCAAGCAATCCTCCTAGAGGTGCAACGACTGAAATCATTTTAACCAACGTCAGATAACTGTTGAGCTTAGGTAGTTCGCCTAGAATCGCTTCCGTTAATTTTAACTCTAATGTTTCTGTATCAACATCAGGGTTGTCTTCACGTACTTTAAGTACACGACCTAGCGCGTTGTTCGTTTTAATGGTTTTGGACTTGAGTTGGCGATTAACAGCAGCACTAGCCAAAGTCAGAGTGATGAATCGCCACACAGCTACTATCATGCCGATAATGCCGACAACAATAATAATGCGACCAACGATACCACCTTGCTCTACGCGCTCTAGCGTACTCGGCGCCTGTACAAGTAGGCTCATGATAGAACCACCCGTTGGGTCCATCCCGAATGCAACAAGCTCTCCGTTAGAGGCTTGTAAATCAGCAGCTGACTCACCGTAGCGCGCAACAGGTTGTCTCTGTAATTCAGCAATGGTGCCTGAACCTGGAATAAATTCGAGGTACTTACCATCAGCGATAAGGGAGAAAGTACCAACACGAATAATTTCTTTGTTTACTTTGTTGCCGTTTGCTTCAACGACATCGGCGTTAAAACGTGTGACTTTGCCCGATTCTGTCATTTCACGCTGCATCTCAAACCAAACACGTTCAATTTCTGCAATAGACGCCAGTTTTGAACCTGTGCCCATAGATTGTGCAAGCTCATCTAAGAACACGTCACGACCAGGGTATTGGGTTGAAATGATAGAGTTTTGGAATTTGTTCTTGGCGTCACCAGACACTTGCTGCAACACACCAAACAACTCCTTTAGAGAGCCCAAACGATTATCAACAGTGACTTTTAGATCAGCAATCTTAAATTCGTTTTCTTCAAACTGAGTTTCTAAATCAGAGCTTGTTTTTATTTCATTGTCACGGTTAGTAAAAGCGTTACGTAACATCGCGTCTTGTTCAGACTTTCTGGCCGCAAATTCTCTTTCACGTTCTATATTCTGCTGACTCTGTTGCAATTTACCTTCTTCTAATTGCTTCAACAGAGCATCTAAGTCAAGTGCCTTATCTTGAGCAAAACTGGTGTGCGAAATGACTGCTGAAGCAAACAATGCACTGATGATTTTTATACATTTCATT
>CAZVDU010000138.1:0-11208 GCA_964625615.1 uncultured Pseudoalteromonadaceae bacterium
CCCATACCTGAAGTGATTTGCTTAACTTGAGCTTTATCGAATTGAGAAAAATAAGCGGCTAGCTGCATGCTGAAAATAACAAATAGTTGACAGTATTATGTCTAATGCAACTAGCAGGCCATGCCTGCTTACTAGTAGTAGTTGTGATATTGACGGTCGGTTACGATTCCATTCCTAGAGGTAAAGAGAACTTAATACAAAGTCCATTACCCGAACGATTTTGTATTCGTATATACCCATTGTGAGCCGTCACTATTTCGTTGCATAACGACAGACCAAGTCCTCCCCCTTCTTGCTTGGTAGAGAAAAAAGGCAACAAGGCTTTCTGCAACTGTTGCTCCGTCATTCCTGTTCCCCCATCAAAAATACTCCAGTGTAGTTTATTCCCTGTGCAATCCAATTTAAGCTCTATTTCGTCTTCTATACTTCCAGACTCAATGGCATTTTTGTATAGATTAATCAGTACTTGTTCCATCTGCCCAGGATCGAAACAAACATCAATGCTTGGTATATCATCGGTAATAATGTAAGGACAGACACGCAATATTGAATTAATAAAATCTGGTAAAAAAACGGATTCTTTGTGAGGCGCAGGAAGCCTGGCAAAATCCGCATACTTAACAAGAAAGCTTTTTAAGCGCTCTGTTCGGGTCTGTATCGTATCAATTAAGTCTGGCAGCATATCCAAGTTTCTATCAGAGTTAATTATCTTCTTAGCTGAATTTGCCATAGATGTAATGGGTGCTAGTGAATTATTCAATTCATGACTAATCAATCGAATCGCATTCTTCCACAAATCAATCTCTTGCCTGGATATTTCAGTCGTAAGGTTTTTATAAAGGTAAAGCTTGTGCTCTCGAGAATTCAGGTTAAAGCTTTGGCAATGTAGGTAAAATGAATAACGTTCATTGTTTATCACTAAATTGATAAGCCCACCTAATTCGTTGATTGTTGCTTCGCGTAACTCAGTAGGCAAGTTCTCAACCAATGATAAAAAGGGCCGTCCTTCTAATTTCTTTATTTGATCAAAAAGTTCTTTAGACGCATCGTTAGCATAAACCACAAAACCTTTGTTGTCGGTCAACACAATCGATACGGGTGTGCTTTGAATAATAGTATCAAGCAGTAATTCTCGTTGAAACAAAGATTGTCGCTCATCGCATAAAACGCCAGCCATATCATTGTATGCGTCAATAATCTGCCCTAATTCATCGTTGCGCGACTTATGAATACGAATACTAAAATCACGATCTTTAAAGCTGCTAACACCTGTTTCTATGGCAGAAATTAATTCCTCTACAGGCCCATAAAACCACTTCATCAATACCAACAATAGCATGACACTCAATAAAATAGGCACGACGATAGCAAGTGCTAATGGTAATGAGAGAGCAACACCTAAATATATACCAAAGCCCTGAAAAAAAAGGGCCCCTATAGTGATAAACAGTACTTTTCCACGAATAGACTGGCGCATGTTAGTTTGTTGACTCGTTGTTAACCCCATACTTTTCCATTCGTCTATATAAGGCTTGCCGGCTAATATTCAGGATCTTAGCCGCTCTGGACACAACATTGTCACTTTCATCGAGCGCTCTTAGTATGTCTGCCTTTGTCACTGTTTCGGCAGTCTTCCTACCTTGTTTTAGG
Organism: uncultured Pseudoalteromonadaceae bacterium; assembly: GCA_964625615.1. GTDB lineage: Bacteria > Pseudomonadota > Gammaproteobacteria > Enterobacterales > Alteromonadaceae > M269. Next base: position 1,651 of record CAZVDU010000138.1, read on the forward strand.
TCTAATTGAATCCCCAATTGAGATGGCATCAAACTATTAGATTGAGTCAATAACATAGCCCGCTTAATACAATTTTGTAACTCCCTGATATTCCCAGGCCAATGGTACTGCACCATAAGCTGTTCTGTTTCTTCACTTAACTCATATCCATCATCCAAAAAGTACCTCGCAAGGTGCAGTACATCATCTTTACGTTCATTCAAAGCTGGTAAATCAAGCTCTATGAGGTTTAGCCGATAATACAAATCTTCTCTGAATGTTCCTTCAGCTATTGCTTGTGGCAAATCTGAATTGGTAGCGCTCAATATTCTTACACTTACTTTTTGTGTTTGAGTACTACCCAGTCGCTCAAATTCACCAGACTCCAAAACACGTAATAGTTTTTTCTGTCCTTCCAAAGATAAATTTCCGATTTCATCCAAGAATAGAGTCCCTTTATTCGCAGCTTCGAAGCGACCTATCCTAAGCTTGGTATTCCCGGTAAAAGCACCTGCTTCAGCCCCAAATAACTCTGCTTCCATAAGTTCATTTGGCAATGCACCTATATTCACCTTAATGAAAGGCTCATTTTTAACACGTGAATTAGCTTGGACAACCTCAGCAATTTTTTCTTTGCCAGCTCCGTTAGGTCCTGTAATCAAAACAGGCACATCTGCACCGGCCACTTGCGTTGTCATTTCCAATAGTCGAAGCATTGATTCGCTAGCAAACTGCAAGCCACACAAATTGTATTGTGATTTTAACCGTTCAAGGCGTTCTTGCTTTTTCTGTTGCTCTATTTGATGGGCCGATTGTAATTGATTAAATTCAATTAGGTTTTTGACGGTTATTAACAGCTTTTCATCATCCCAAGGCTTAGACAAATAATCTGCTGCCCCAGCTTTCACTAACTGAACAGCTGATTCTAGGTTTGCCCAAGCGGTAAGTAGAATAATAGGGAGATCAACATAAGCCTCCCTGATATCCCTAAAGAGTTGAATACCCTCATCACCCGATACGGTATCAGCGGTGAAGTTCATATCTTGGATCACTAAGTCGAATTCGTGTTTAGCCAATAGGCTTAGCCCTTCTTCCGGCGACAAGGCACCATGACAATGAATATCTTCAAGGTGAAACAACACGACTAATGCTTTAATCACATCAGGGTTATCATCAATGATCAATAGATTTGGTTTCATCACTTAATCCTTTTATACCAATAGAGGTAATTAACTGGTCAACTCAGAAGTCTCGTATGATGCCGCTTATGCACTGCGAGTGACTATAGCAGGGTCAATATCAGCAGCCCGCTTCGCTGGCACTCTTGCAGCCAAAAGATTGAGCAACCAAAGTATTAAGGCAATCAATAACCAGTACTTCAATTCAATAAGGCTCGGATTATTAAACTGCGTCGCCAAGATATAATTCAAGACATAAGACAAAATAAAACCAATAACCAAACCAATACTTGTTAGCACTGTATTTTCAACTAAAAAATAGCGTACCACTTGCCATTTTGTTGCGCCTAGAGCGCGCCTTGTACCTATTTGCTTATACCGTTGCGAAACAGATAAACTTACTAAGCCAATAATGCCGAGAGAGGTAATCAGCATACAAATGCCGCTAACACCTAACATAGTGAAAGCAAAACTCGTACGACCATCATAAAGTCTTTTCAGCGTGCGCGTTAAAACTTCTGTAAAAACAATGTAGCGTCCACGTGTACCATATAAAGCCTCTTCAATATAATCGAGTAATCCAGCTGCTGCCCCAGGTTCAGTCTTAATCAAGTAATTGGTAGTGTAGTCTTTTCCCCAAGCACGCATAGGTCTAATAACGTTGTTGTATGGCACATCGCGATAGACCGCCGTATCCCCTCCCATAAAGTCTTTGTAGATACCAATCACCTCGGCACCCTCAATTCCATTCGGTTGAAGATAAAGTGTCTTACCTAACGCTGAACTGTCTGGGAACATAGTGGATGCTAACGTTTCACTGATAAGAACGACACTGGGAAAGGTAATGGTTGATATATCTCCATAAGCGACTTCTGTTGGTAAATACCATCGCCCTTCGATTAACTCAACATCGAGCACTTCTCTGCCATGTTCATCGAAATCTAACAAGCTAATTTGATAACGAGCAGCATCCTCTTTCTCAGAGCCAAAAGCCCACCTAAACGAGCTTACACTTTCGAAGGGTACCTCTAAGGTGGTGGTGACAGACATAACACCAGGTAAGCTACGAATGTCTTTTAGATCACGTTGGATTTGATCTTCTAAATTGAGACTTGGATCATAAAACTGGTTATACACCCAAACTAAATTTTCTTCATTTAAGCCCGTTGGTTGGCGCCATCCTTTCAAGACTTCCAGTGTTATGAAAACAGAATTGCTCACCATGACCAAGGTTATTGATATTTGCAAAATTATCAGTATTGATACTGCATTATTGCGTTTGAGTGACGCTAGAACATGCTTTAATTCCATGATAATTCTCCTAATTCTTTAATTGGCTAGCAGGTGGGATATTGCATATTTTCCAAATAGGATATAACCCAGCGACAACAATACTTGAAATCGAAACAGCAACGGCGATAAAAACAAGCTTTAAATCAAGTGTAAAATATTGCCTAACAACCTTAGGATCGCCGTCATAATCTGACTGATACATTTCCACCTGAAACATCACTTCAAGCCCCAAGTTAGCTAGCAACAATCCAGCAATACCACCAGCTAAGCCGAGACAAAGCACTTCAATCAAATATTGCTTTAGTATGTATGACTTACTAGCACCTAATGCTCGATACAGGCTAACTCTCTTACTTTGGTTTAAGAATTTTCCTAACAAAATCCCAACCGTATTGACGAGGCAAACACCAAAGAACAAATATGCCATAACCAACAATGTCCGACTCCAATCATCTGCGCCTCGCATCACGACCAATTCATCCAAATTTGTAACTAGCGTCCTCACATCATCACGAGGGTAGCGCCCTAATGATTTTTGCTGCTGCACAAATTGATTCAGCATTGCGTTATATTCTCTGGCATCATCTTCTGATTTCATCTCAGCCCATACATTTATCCACCCACAATCAGAAGCCATAAGTCGCGATATGTCATCTCGGCGAACATCGCCGATAGCTTGTCTATGTTCAGGCAAGCAGTACATGACACCCGATCGCATTAAGTTACTTTGAATTGCAAACCCCAAGGGGACGAACATGTGGTGCATTTCTCTATCAGAAAAACTCCTGTCGTAAAAAGTCGATTTTATAGGCCAGTCATCCATCACACCAATAATGGTTGCCCTTACTCCCTGTGCATTGAGCATTTTTCCAACACTGTTTTCACCACCAAACAAGGTGTTGTTAAGTTCTTTACTGATGACCATCACAGCCTCGCCGCTCATATTCGCTTCTTCATTCCAGGGACTTCCAAAAAGAAAGGGAGCATCAAATAGCGTAAAGAATCTATGATCTGTGGCCATACCCTCAGCCCAGATGGGTCGAACCGATTGTTCATCGACCTCTATAATTGCTCGAGACGTAAAATTAATCGATTGAGTTATTGCAGGGCTTTCCATGGTAAGTAGCATTTGTGCATCATTCCAAGAGAATGAAGGTAATTGCCACGGTTCCATGGCCGAGTCATCTTCAACAGGCCTTGCATCCGCCAATATCAAATACCTATCTTGACTAATGTTAGGAAGGGGCACTCTCATTTGTTGATATACCGTGGTTAACATTGTCATAAGCAACGCAATGCCAATCCCCATGGTTACGATAACCAACAAAGATAGCCCAGGCCGGTTTTTCAGACTCTGTTTCGCTTCTTTAAAATGCTGAATATTCATCATGTTCTCCTACACAGCAAGTTCTGATAGCTGTTGTTCTCTCACATCGTTAACTTGACCGTCTAAAATATGAATATTCCGATTGGCGCGCTTAGCCAACTGAGGATCATGTGTCACCATGACAATTGTCGTTCCCTTTTCATTAATGTCTTCCAGCAACTCCATAACTTGCCTGGCCATTAATGAATCTAAGTTTCCGGTAGGTTCATCTGCCAACAAAAACCTTGGTTCACCAGCAATCGCTCTGGCAATTGCAACACGTTGTTGTTGTCCTCCAGAGAGTTGATTAGGGTAATGATGTTTTCGGGCAGCTAACCCTACTATCTCTAATGCGTTTTCGATGCGATCTTTACGTTCACTGCGAGACATACCTCGGAAATTAAGCGGCACTTCAATGTTGTTATACAGTGACAAATCAGACAGTAAATTAAAAGATTGGAAAATGAACCCTATCTTTCTATTTCTCAAACGAGATAAAGCATTGTCATCCAGACCCGTAACGTCAATATCGTCAAGAAAATACTCACCTTCATCAAAGTTCTCGAGCAATCCGGCCAAATTAAGAAAAGTCGTTTTCCCAGATCCAGACGGACCTGTTATCGTGACAAACTCCCCATCTTCAACATGAATATTGACATTCTTAAGTGCGTGCGTTTCTATCAAATTCGTACGATAAAACTTGCTGACATTCTTCATTTTTAGCATCTGGGTTTCCTTATAAATTGTTAAGAAACAGTTGTTCATTTTGATTAAAGAGTTCGTTGCTGGATATGATGATTCTGTCTCCCTCATTCAGGCCGGCTAGAACTTCAATCTCACCAACACTGCTGACGCCTAAGCTGACACCAACACGTTTTGCAGTATTGCCAACAACTTTATAAGCAATACGACCACCGGAAGAGTTGACAAAAGGTCCTCGTTTAACCTTTAAAACATTCGATTTCGATTCAATGAGTATGCGTGTGTTTACGCGCTGATTTTGACGTAAACCGTCCAACGCTTCCTCAAAACGCAACCGACCAGAGACCTGACCGTTAGTCACTTCGGGTGAAACAGCAATCAAAGCAGCATCGATATCGTCATTACCAATGGATACTACAGCACTCAGACCTGAGCCCATCAGCTCCGCATAATTTTCCGGTATCAAGACTTCAACTTCGAATGCACTCATATCAACTGCTGTTAACAGAGGCGTATTTCTGACTACGGCTTGTTTTTGCTGGACATCAACTGTTCCAACAATCCCGTCGAACGGTGCGTGAATATCAAGCTCCGCGACTTGCCTCTGCAACTCCGTGACAACAAGAGATTGTCTTTGATGCTCTTTTTTACGACTTAACAACTCAAACTCTAGTCGTTCTTGTTCTAGCGTTTTACTTTGTAGTGCATGCTCATGTTCAAGCTTTGCTTTGTCTAACGCGACTTCAATCTGCCTATATTCAACGTCACTGATTAAGTGACTCTCCATACTCACTTTAGCTCTAGTCATTTCTCGTTCAGCAGCTTGTAAGTCAACATAAGCCAGCTCTGTCTCCTGCGTTAGGCTCAACAACTGGCTCTTTGTGTCTATCTTTTGGCGGCCGATCATGAGCGCCAACGAATCTAAAGTTGATACTTCTTGTGAGAGCAAGTTGTTCAGTTGCGGACTTTCAATACTCACCAAGAGCTGACCAACAGTGACAGTATCCCCAGGCCTCACGAAGAGTGTCACAGCCCCATCTGCACGCGCATAAAAAGTTGGGCTTACTGCGGCAACAATCTTACCTTGGACAGCTATATCTTGTGTCAAATGACCACGCTCTACGGTTGCAAATCGCAAAGATGATGCATCTAGTTGACTATCAGATTGATATAAAGCCGATGCCTTAGGGTACGCGTAAACAGATACAGCGAAAACCAAAATAAGGCCGAGTATGCCCCCACTCAATACCTTTAGTTTACGGTCAGTTGATTTAATCGTTTTATCTTGAGCTGACGTATCTCGAATCATAATATTCTCCTTTAAGAGCCGATGACATTCACCAATACACAATAGATATAACAAATCACATGCCAAAACTTATATCATTGAAATATATGAATTTTATTTAAATTAGCACTTCAACATAGAGAATTCGGACGGACAGCGGACACAAACCGGACAGTCATTATGGTTTCCATAATAAGGCTTTGTGAAAATTTAGAGAGGGAATAACATGTTGACCTTTACTGTATACATTTCGTTCGAAGTAAAGGTCAACATGATCAAGTATTAATAATGCAATTCAGCTGGAATAGGTAAATTTTTGCTTAACGGTTTAGGCTTCTGACCTTTGCCGGTATTGAATTTCTTCAACTGATACACATAAGCAAGTACTTGAGCAACCGCCATAAAGAGTTTGTCGGGTATAGGGTGGTCAACTTCTGTTGTGAAAAATATAGCACGGGCCAACATAGGCGATTCAATCAACGGGACATCGTGTGCGGTAGCGATTTTACGTATATGCATCGCCATCTCGTCACCACCTTTAGCAACAACAATTGGCGCCATTTCTCCATCTTGATCATATTTAATCGCGACTGAGAAGTGAGTTGGGTTAGTCACGACAACATCCGCATCAGGTACCGCTTTCATCATACGATTAGCCGCAGACTGGTATTGTAATTTTCGAATGCGACTTTTGACCTGAGGATCACCATCTGAATTCTTGTGTTCATCTTTCACCTCTTGCTTTGACATTTTCATTTCTTTGTTGTGCTTATAACTTTGATAAGGCACATCAAAAACCGCAATAGGGATAGTTGCACAACAAATAATCAAGAAGATCCAGCCAATCAACTCCAATGCATGAAATAAGTTCGCAGGATAAACTTCTAAGTCTAAATGCAATGCTTCATCTTGAAAAAGGCTAAGCGCGACAAAAGTAGAGGTGCCTACTACGGCAAACTTAGCGACAGCTTTAAACAATTCAACCAGCCCATTGGGACCAAACATGCGTTTTAATCCATTAATAGGGTTCATTTTACTGGCTTTAGGACCCGCAGCTTCCCATGAAAAGTTATAACCCCCGAGCGCAATACTGCCGTATATACCGCCAATGACGACGATCAACATATAGAAAGCGATCGGTACAGATATTTCTTCAATAACAGAACCCCAAGCCTGAAACATATGTGTATAGTCGTAGGTTTCATCATGAGACAAGGTAAAACTGCGCCGCATGATATTCATCATTGCTTGGCCAATATCCCGCCCTAACAACAGAAATGCTAATGCACTGGATACAAGGACAAGTGTCGTACCGAGTTCCTTAGAACGCGCTATCTGGCCTTTTTTTCTCGCTTCGTCTTGCCGTTTCGCCGTGGGGTCTTCGGTCTTTTCCTGGGATTCTTCAGCCATAATTCATTAACCTTAATAAACCAAATAATCGCGTTAAGTAGGACAAATTTGCAACAGTTGACACATCATAATCTGTGCTCTTTCCCACTGCGTTTCGAAGTGCGTGCCGAAGTTACCTATCGTTAACCATATAATCAATAACCCCATAATTTGTGCCATCGCGAAGCCAATAGAGAATATATTCAACTGAGGTGCTGCCTTCGTCATCACACCGAAAGACAAGTTAATAATAAGCAGACTAACGATAGGTGCTAAAGATAGGGTTAGCGCCGAAATAAACATCCACCCTCCCCACAAAGCAATGGCTTGAAATTGCCCTGGCTGCCACCAACCAGAACCTATAGGAAACGCTTCAAGACTCATAACAATCATTTGAATCATGGCTAAATGACCATCGACAGTCCAAAAGAGTAAGGTCGCAAGAATAAGATAAAACTGACCGACAGCAGGTACATTAATACCATTCACCGGGTCAACAATAGACGCAAAACCCAACCCAGTTTGCATAGCAATAACCTGCCCGGCAATAACAAAAGTATTGAGTACCATAGTCGATAAAAAACCAATACCAATACCAATAATGGCTTGCTGAATAGCAAGTATGAAGGTCCCTAAGCTGAACAAATCATCAACTGGTACTGGGTCAACAACAGGTACTATCATCAAGGTCATCATCAATGCAAATCCACCTCGTATTCTTCGAGGTACAGAATTCGCACTGATACCAACCATAGCAGCGAACAGCCCAATGATGCGCATGTAAGGCAACAGAAAATCTGCTAATGCCTGATTAATGACATCCAATAAAACGTTCACAAGTAATTAACCAACAACCTGTGGAATACGCTCAGCCATCATAAAGGTAAAGTCCATAAGCTGCTGAACAATCCAATGCCCTCCCCAGCTAAGAGCAAGTAGCGTAACAATCAATCGTGGTAAGAAACTGAGTGTTTGTTCATTAATTGATGTAGCCGCCTGAAAGATTGATACAATTAAACCAACCGCTAAGCTTGGCAAAATGATGGCTGATACGAGCAATATGACGAGGCTCAGTGCATCATTTAATATTTCAACAAAGACTTCTGGTGTCATCAGATATTTCTCTCAGTAAAAGCGTCACAAGCCAAAACTGTTAGCTATAGTGCCGAAAATTAAGTTCCAACCATCAACTAACACGAATAACATTAGCTTAAATGGCAGAGACACAATCATAGGTGACAGCATCATCATCCCCATCGCCATCAAGATTGATGCAACGACTAAATCTAAAATCAAAAACGGGATGAACAACATAAAACCAATTTGGAAAGCGGTTTTTAACTCACTTGTCACAAAGGCAGGAACAAGCACGCTCATGGGGACGTCTTGCGGATCTTGAAATTGATCTTCATATCCGCCAATACGAACAAAAGTTTCTAAGTCTTTAACACGCGTCTGTGCCAACATAAAGGCACGTAGTGGCATTTTGGCAGCTTCAAAGGTTTGTTGAAAAGTGGCTTCCTCGTTAAGATAAGGCTGCAGCGCTTTCTCATTCATCTCCTCAAAAACTGGCGCCATAATGAACATACTTAAAAACAAGCTAACACCCACCAATATCTGGTTAGACGGGGATTGCTGTAACCCAATTGCTTGGCGAAGTATCGAGAGAACGACAATAATGCGTGTGAAGGAGGTCATCATCAAAACAAACGCTGGTATCAAACTCAGTGACGTCATGATAGCCAGCGCTTGGAATGTCATTGTGTAATCTTGCGTGCCATCATCATTGGTCGTAACGGTTAACGCTTGAACACCACCATTTGTCTGAGCTTCTGCTGGGGCAACAATCACCAAGATCAACAAAGCAATGAGTATGATAGCTCGCATCATTGATCTCCTGCTTTATTTATACCGTTGGTGCTCAACTGCGGTTGAAGAAATTGTGCAAGCTTTGATTTAAATACTTCGCCAGGATTTTGACGGCTATCACTACTGATAGGTGTTTCTATTTTAGAGAGATGGCTAATAGAAGTCGCTGTTATACCAACCAAGTGCTGTTCATTGCCAACCTCTATTACCATGATCCGCTCTTTGGTCCCAACCATCATTGTTGCAACAGATTTTAGGTCGGCCGAACCAGATTGAGTGACATTAAACCGACGCATAACGAAGGCGATCGCGAAAATCATAGCAATAACCACAAATAACGACAGTAAAATTGACACATAAGAAGGCGCTGATGGACCAGCGCCTTGTGCAGAAACAGGTAGAGTTACGAAAAGAAAAGCACCCAGAGCTAGCTGAGTTCTTGATTTACCTAAGTTTTTTGATTCTCTCGATTTGACTAATAACATCTGTTAAGC
>CAZVDU010000139.1:0-11163 GCA_964625615.1 uncultured Pseudoalteromonadaceae bacterium
AGATCACGCACGAAAAGCTCACGTCCAGACAGTATAACTCGGATAAGGCCATGCTCGTGATAGAACCATTCTATACGCTGCCAAAGGCCTGTTGACTTGAGCGTGTCTATAGAAAGAATGGTTACATAAACCATTAGCGATAGGATGATTATAGTGGCGGATACTTTGATAGGCGTCAGTTTGAATACACTTTTTCTATTGAACGCTATAGGGATTAAAATACTCAATAAAATAGAGGATAATATAGATGTTTTGGTGGATATTAAGACACCTGTGGCAATGTTAAACAGACTAAACAGGAAATAGCTAAGCATGGAATGCTGATAAGCTTTTACCAAGATATAAGCAGAAAGCACGATGAAAACAGCGCCTACTTCATTACCTGCGAAGAAAAACCCAATGACACCAATACCATCAGAGTATGTTGCGTACCCGAAACCCAATATGCCTAATACAATGTTCAGTATCATGATGGCATAATTGAAAACCATTATTTTCGGGCCGTAACGAGATAGTAGCATCGGTTTTTCGTGAACAACTAAAATAAAGTACTTCATGTAAAGTAAAGGACTAAGTATTTTTAAGAACATTGTAATGTCAAAAAAGAACGAATTAAGATCACTCATTTGTACTAGTTTGATGGAAGGACCAAGCAGAAACGTCAACATAAATGCTAAGACGGCAACGAAAAACTTGATGTCGCGTATAGCAATAACAATGAGAATAAAGAGCAGAACAGGTGATTTATAGACAAGTGATACCTTGAGGTGTATGCCAAGGTAAATCTCAACAAAGCCAACTAAAGAGTCGACTAACAGGAAACCTCCCATTAGTATGAAGATTAAGCTGTGTTCAGGATAACCGTTTGAGTTATGTGTTTGTATAGGCTGAGTATTCATAAGTGCGCGGAGTATAATTCAAAACGATACCGTTCGCACCATTGCTTGAAAGATGTTATCTTCCTAGCTCTTTTTTATCTATGTTACGCAGTTCAGGGCTATGGCTTGTTACTTCGTTGAGTAGTACTGAAACTCTGTTTAAAGTCTATGTTCCTATATTACAGAATTCCTTTCAAAGCACACTAGTATGCTCCATGTGAAAAACATTTCTCAGAATACAAAGAAAGCGCTTAATAACGTCAATTGGCTGTTGCTAGAGAAAATGATTTCTATGCCTGTGACGCTTTTGATCAGTTTTATCATTGCTAGATATCTTGGGCCAGAAGCATTTGGAGAGTACAACTATATCCTAGCTATTGTTGCTTTAGTGACACCGCTCTCAGTGATGGGGTTAAGTGGGTTAGTCAGTCGAGAACTCATTAACAATCCGGACAAAGAACAGGCTGTCATGGGCGCCTCAATAGTAGGGCGTTTATTAGGTGTTTTGATGAGTACGATAATTCTCATCATAGCCGCCTTCACGCTTGAAGTAACTAATCACTACTGGATAATTATTATCGCAGTTGCGCAAACCTTGTCTTTTTGTTCTGTGATTGATTTTTGGTTGCAAGCTAAACTTCACGCAAAAATGTCAGTTGCAGTTCGGGTCACTGTGTTGATAACAGTAAGCATTGGTAAATTGGTGATTGTTTGGAAAGACCTTGGACTATCTTTGCTCGTCTACCTATACGCTTTTGAGTTTATGCTCCAAGCGATTGGCTATCTTATAGTTTACGTCTATAAAGGTGGTAGTGTTCGATTGGCTTATAGTAAAACATATTTATACGAACTGCTTTCGCAATCAAAATGGCTTATTCTTTCAGGCGTTGCGGCCGTTATCTATTTGAAAATAGATATTGTGATGTTAAAGCATTTGGTCAATGAATCTGAAGTAGGTATATATTCTGTCGCCAGCAGGATCTCAGAGACATGGTATTTTATACCAACGATAATCGTTACGTCTTTTTTTCCTTCTTTATTGGAAGCGAGAAAAAAGGGGCGCGATTTATATGTCAGACGAATGCAAAAGCTGAATGACATTTTACTCCTACTGTCTACTGTTATCGTTATCATTATATTGGTGCTGGCTGAATTTCTGATAACACTGTTGTACGGGCAAGAATATTCGGCTGCGACCCCTATATTGCAAATTCACATTTTTGCGGGGATCTTTATTTTCATGCGTGCGTTGCTTAGCAAATGGCTGATTATAGAGCACCTGTTGAAATACTCGTTAGTTACACAAGCATCAGGGGCGATATTGAATGTATTACTCAACTTTTTGCTTATCCCTGCTTATCATGGTGTTGGCGCTGCATTCGCCACGTTAATCTCATATGCTGCCGCATCGTACTTTGCATTATTCCTTTCAAAAGATACTAGGCCTATGGCTTCTATTATGACGTATTCACTCTTTTTTCCATTACGATGGTTTCGCTGATTAACATGATGAAAGATGATAATTACGCTAAACATGATAAGACCTTGCGTATCCTCTTATTGAGTAATATGTACCCATCAGAAAAAACACCCTCTTATGGTATCTTTGTGAAAAATATATATATGCAGCTATTAGAGGCTGGAATCGATATCGATAAGTGCGTGATTGAAGGTCAGCGAAGCACAAAAGTGGGTAAACTCTTGGCTTATGCTATTTATATTGTAAAGTCGCTGTTCAGGTTATTATTCACACGACGAACAATCTATATTCACTTTGTAGCGCATACATCGTTTCCTGTTTTGATATTGAGTCTTTTTCGACGATTTAATATTGTTGCTCATGTGCATGGCGGTGACGTGATGTTTCAACCTAAAGTGAGTAAGAGTTGGACGAGCATTAAAACTAAGATGGCAGAGAAAACACTCCGGTTATCTAAGAGAATTATTGTGCCTTCGCATTATTTTAGTGATTTCATTCAACAAAAGTTTGATGTTGATGCGCAGGCAGTTTTTGTAAGTCCGTCAGGAGGTATCGATACAAATCATTTTGTACCGGCTAGTAGGAAATCGAATAGTGTCATTAAGTTGGGATATGTCGGTCGTATCGATCCTGGAAAAGGGGTCTATACTTTACTCCAAGCAATGAAGTTATTATCGGATAAAAATGAGAAGGTTGAGCTAGCTATTGTCGGAACAGGCAGAGAATCTGAACAAATGCGCCAGTATACACTCAATAATGGCTTATCTAAGATTTGCCAATTTGTAGGTGGATCGGCTCAACATGAATTAGTTAATTACTATCAGAGTTTTGATTACTTCGTATTTCCCACTGAACTCAATGAAAGCTTAGGGTTAGTTGGATTGGAGGCAATGTCTTGTGGTATACCCATCATTACTTCGGGTCAAGCAGGTATAAGTGATTACTTTGCAGATCAAGTTAACGGATTTAAGTATCGGAGCGGTGATCATAACTCATTAAGTGAAGTAATCTCTAACCTGCCCTCTGTGGACTCGTCTGTCTATCAAAAAATGGCAGAAGAATGCAGGCTAACTGCACTTGAGTTTGATAGTGTGCTGGTCAAGCATAAGCTGATAGACGATTTTAAGAAATCCTAGTTTTTCGTAAATAACGAAAATAGCTCTAAGTATATGATCAATATTAATAAAAGGAGTTGTGCGATATGACTGCTATGAGGAAACCATTTAAGTGAAAGTGACTGTTTTTGGTATCGGCTATGTTGGGTTGGTGCAAGCTGCCGTTTTAGCCGAAGTTGGACACGACATTATTTGTGTAGACGTTGACTCATCTAAAGTCGAGAATTTAAAAAAGGGTATTATCCCCATATACGAACCTGGGCTTACGCCACTTGTTAAATCTAACTATGAATCTGGCAGGCTTAGCTTCACTACAGATGCAAAAGAAGGTGTAGAACACGGCGAAGTCATTTTTATTGCTGTAGGTACGCCGCCCGACGAAGATGGATCGGCTGACCTTAAATATGTATTGAGTGTGGCTTCAACTATCGCCAAGTATATGCTGTCACACAGGGTTATCATCAATAAATCGACCGTGCCTGTAGGTACGGCTGATAAAGTTAAAGCTGAAATCTCTCTGAGATTAGAAGAACAGAATAAGCAGTCCACTTTCAATGTTGTATCTAATCCTGAATTTTTAAAAGAAGGCTCTGCTGTTAGCGATTGTATGCGGCCAGACAGAATTATTCTTGGCACTGACGATTCAGTGGCCGAGAAGAAGCTTCGAGAGCTTTATGCGCCATTCAATCGGAATCGTGACAAGGTCATTATTATGGATGTCCGTAGCGCTGAGCTGACCAAATACGCAGCTAATTGCATGCTGGCTACAAAAATAAGTTTCATGAATGAAATGTCAAACTTAGCTGAGTTGTTCGGTGCTGATATTGAGAACGTTCGTAAAGGTATTGGTTCGGATGCACGTATAGGGTATCAGTTTATTTACCCTGGCTGTGGTTATGGTGGCTCATGTTTTCCTAAAGATGTCAAAGCCCTTATTCGTAGCGCCAATGATGTAGGCTATAAGGCAAACATTCTTGAGTCGGTAGAATCTGTTAACTTTCGCCAAAAGAGTAAACTTTTCGAATACCTGATGAAGCACTTTGATGGTATGCTGAAGGGTAAGAGAATTGCGCTGTGGGGATTATCATTCAAGCCGAATACAGACGATATGCGTGAAGCATCGAGTCGTGTGCTTATGGAACGTTTGTGGGAGGAGGGTGCGATTGTACAGGCTTATGACCCTGAAGCTATGAATGAAACACAACGAATATATGGTAATAAAGAAGGTCTGATGTTAATGGGCACTAAAGAAGCAGCATTAAGTGGAGCTGATGTTTTAGTGATATGCACTGAGTGGCAATCTTTCAGGGCTCCAGACTTTGAATTTATAAAAAACACGTTATCGTACCCCGTTATCTTTGATGGTAGAAACCTCTATGAACCATCACTAATGAAAGACTATGGCATTGAATACTATGCTATTGGTCGAGGGTTATCTGTAAAGGAGCATTGAGTTCGATGAGTCAGGTAAAAAAAGCTGTTATCCCTGTTGCGGGGCTAGGAACACGTATGCTTCCTGCGACTAAAGCTATTCCAAAAGAAATGCTGCCAGTCGTAGATAAGCCGTTGATTCAGTATGTAGTAAATGAATGTATTGATGCTGGTATCAAAGAGATTATATTTGTAACGCACGCCAGTAAAAATAGTATTGAAAACCATTTTGATACTAGTTTTGAGCTGGAGACAACGCTTGAACAGCGTGTTAAACGTCAAATTCTTCAAGAGATTAAAGACATTTGCCCGAAAGATGTGACCATTATGCATGTTCGGCAAGGTGTTGCTAAAGGGTTAGGGCATGCTGTTTTGTGTGCTAAACCTCTGGTTGGAAATGCACCTTTTGCTGTGGTGCTACCCGATGTGATTATTGATGATGTAGCAAGCAATACCAAGAAGGATAACTTGGCTGAGATGGTTGCAAAATTTAATACGAGCCGTGTAAGCCAAGTTATGGTGGAGCAGGTTGCGCAGGAAGATATCAGCAAATTTGGGATCGTAGATTTAGATGGTACGAGCTTATCACAAGGTGAGTCAGCTAAAATTCATCGAATGGTTGAAAAACCCAAACTAGAAGATGCGCCGTCTGATTTGGCCGTTGTTGGTCGATATGTGCTTTCGCATGAAATCTGGGATTTGCTTGAGTATACACCTCCTGGAGCAGGAGAAGAGGTGCAACTAACAGATGCTATCGACGCTCTGATGAAGCTAGAGCAAGTTGACGCTTATTATATGAAAGGTCAAAGCCATGACTGTGGTAGCAAAATTGGGTATATGAAAGCGAATGTTGAGTATGCTTTACGTCACCCAGCACTTGCGAAAGAGTTTAAAGCATTTTTAAAAGGGCTTAACTTGTAACGTCAAAATTGCAGTTTAGTGGAGAAGTAGCATTCCAATCAATATTTGTTGGAATGCTACATGGCTTCTCTGGTATAAGTTAGCCAGTACTAACTTTATTCGATAGCTTTTCAACCATCTTTTTACCGATGCCTTTCACACCGGTCAGCTCATTAATACTTAGAAACCGGCCATTCTCGGTGCGATAATCAACAATAGCTCGCGCTTTTTTGGGGCCTATGCCAGGCAAGTTTTCTAACTGCTGTGCTGTCGCTGTATTGATGTTTACCAAGCTTGCTTGAGAGACTGTTTGACTATCTTCAATATTCACTTCAGCGCTGTAAGCTGAAGGAGTAATAGCTAAAGCAATAGCTGCAGTAGTGATAAGTGATCGTATGAGTTTCTTCATTTTTTAATCCTTTTAAACAAGTTTTCCTTAGTGATGCTCTCAGCATCAAGGTCATGCTATCTGTCTAAAAAAGATAACGCCAACGTTTAAATGTCCAGTTTTCGTACAAGATGAATCATTTATAAGATGGCAATAGGAACATTGTCATATCAATATAAAGTATATTGGCGGTAGACTTATTACTCATCGAGGTGTATAAAAAGTAATCAATTGTACTGTTTTAAAGGAATGAAGGGTATTTTCCGTGCTGGCGAGTGTCTCTACATCAACCCTTAACGTTCGTTCTCTGCCTACGACACGTAGTCATGTATTAGGAACATTGCAGCAAGGAGATGTTGTTGCTTTTGATTCTTCAGAGCCTGGTTGGGTTAAAATAGATTATGGTACAAGTATTGGGTTTGTAGCGGAGAGGTTCGTCGAGCCTATTGCAGATATTCGAGCTGTGAAAGGAAGGGTAACGGCTAGCCTACTGAATATACGCTCGCGACCAACCACTAACTCTCAGCCTTTAGGGGCAGTGACAAACAATGTTGAACTTAACATTCTTTCCTTTTTAGACGAATGGCTTGAAGTCGAGTTTAATGACGGTATAGGTTATGTTTTTCGTCAATTCATTAACTTGACTCATCAACCGTTGTTACAAGCCACTCCTTATGAAGTAACAACTCCATTACTTAATGTGAGAGCATTATCGAATACGGAGTCCAATATCTTAGGGCAGCTTAAAGCAGGCACTAAAGTTAATGTAACGTCTGATTTAGGGAGTTGGAAAGCGATTCGATTTAATGGAACTACAGGTTTTGTTGCATCAGCATTTTTGCGTGTATTGGGTGACGTCCAAAGCTCTGTGAATACGCCTTTATTTTCAGTACATGAGGATGACAACGAGGACATCGATGAAGTTGCAGCAACTTCCACCGGCAGCATACGTACAGACCACTTGTTACCGATAACCGGCAATGCCACTTCCCGAAAAGTAGCTTCCACCTGGAACCGGTTCAACCCAATTCTCACCCAGTTAAGCGATGAAAAATCTCTTGATGTTGCATGTGCCATTGCGGTTATCTGTGTTGAAAGTTCAGGTAAAGGGTTTGAGCAGAACAATGATGGTCGTATGATTATCCGTTTTGAAAATCATAAGTTTTGGAAGTATTGGGGTAAGGCGCAGCCTGAGTTTTTTAGGCAACACTTTAAAAGTGACGGTCAGAAAAGCTGGAAAGGGCACCAGTTTAGAGCAAGAAGTACTGAACCATGGTCTTCATTTCATGGAACTCAGGCTAAAGAGTGGCAGGTTTTTGATTTCGCTAGAACCCTCGATGAACGAGCTGCCATGATGTCTATTAGCATGGGGGCTTCTCAGATTATGGGATTCAATTATGAAGCCATAGGCTACCTCTCTGTCCAAAGCATGTTTGATAAGTTTTCTAAGAGTATCGATGCACATTTTGAAGGGCTTTTTGATTTCTGTACTCCCAGTATGCTTGAAAACTTACGAAAGCTCGAATTTGAAGATTTCGCAGCAAGATACAACGGTAATGGGCAAAAAGAGAAATATGGGCGTTGGATTCAGCAACACTACCAAGCCTTTAAAACAATAATGAAATAACCTAAGGATTAGCTATGAGTGTCTTTTCTTTCATCAGTGAAATTTTTGAACCCGCTGCTAAACTGGTCGATGACTTACATACGAGCAAAGAAGAAAAATTGCAACTGCAAGCTCAGATTAAGAAAGTAGAAAATGAGTTGTTGGCCAAAGTGATCGACTATGAAAGCCAATTGCTCGAAAGTAAAACAAAAATCATCACAGCTGAAGCTACGGGGCAATCATGGCTGCAACGAAACTGGCGACCTATTACTATGTTAACGTTTCTAGTTTTGGTCGTGCTGGATAGTTTCGGTTTTTTGGCAAACCCACTTGCAGAAGAAGCTTGGGTATTGTTGCAAATAGGCCTAGGTGGATACGTAGCCGGCCGGTCTGTCGAAAAAGTCGCTCAACAATATATGGGTACCCGTCCTGCAGATAATAGCCAATCAGGAGGCGGTGTAGCTAAAGGGTAAAGACTGAACGATTATCGAAAGTGTTGGGCTCGAACGGCTAAGGTGGAAAGTTTTTGGGTGTAAGTTTGGTCTTAAATGAAGCCTTTAATTAACGTGAGTAACTTTAGACATGCTACGCATCGAAACGCAGTCGGACTTTGAGCAATTAATTAACAGTGATGATATCGTTATCGTTAACGTATATCGTGGATCTTGGTGCCCATTCTGTAAAAAATACCTGAGTAAGTTCGATCGAGCGTTTGAAGAGTTGGCTAAAGGTAGCTTCTCTTTATATGGTGTGTCTGTTGATTTAGAGCGTACAAATTCCAAATTGAAAGAGTCATTGTCGCTTAGCTTCCCTTTAATAACTGATGCAGGGCAAATATTCCGGTCAAGCTTAAAAAGCCCAGTGAGTACATCTCATCCGAATGTTAAGAAAACAGTTGATGGCTATTTTTTGCAACCTGCAGTTTACATTTATCAGCAAGGTGAATTGAAATATCAATGGCAACAAACGTCTAAATTACTTAATCTAGCCGGCGCGGTCGGTCGTGTTGAAGTTGAAGATATTGTTCATGAGGCCAAAAAGCTGATTGACTAACGCTCAACCAGGTTATACCGAACAAACATACTAGCTAAATAGGAGTAATGATGAGAATTGTACAACTAGGCGATCCTATCTTAAGAGAAACTTCAAAAGTGTTAACAGCAGAACAGATCGCTGGTGATGAAATCCAACAATTGTTGCAGAGAATGAAAGAAACACTCAATGGTATACAGTCTATATCGAGTGAGAATGGCAACGCCTTGTCTGCGCCTCAATCGGGTACTGCAGTAAGGATGATACTTTTGAGAATTGATGGTGTATTTGTCCCTATGATTAACCCTGTTATCAAGGAGTTTTCAGAGGAGACGTTTGAGTTTGATGAAGAGTGTTTTAGCTTCTATAACTTACGTGCGAAAGTAACTCGTCATCAAACTATTGTTGTTGAATATTTAGATGAATTTGCAAAAAAATATGTAAAAACAATGACAGGTGAAAACGCCGGCTTAGTTCAACATGAAGTCGACCACTTAAACGGTATTTTCTTCCTTGATCGTGTGGAAGGGCAAGAGAACTTAGCGTCTATTGATCATGTCTATCAAAGTACCCCAAAAAAGCTAACAAAAGTAAAAGAGATGATAGATTACATGGTTAGTTAAGAGTCTTAGCTTTCACTGATATTATTCATTGTGAGCTTTTAACAAAGCTCACAATGTGAAACGAATACATCCAATACGCAGAATGGCTTTACAATGCCTAATCTATTTTCCGAAGAAGTGCTGCACAATAAGCGTATCCGTAAAGTCCACTAAATAAGATACTGGGGGCTACAGTTAACCAAAGATTTGGTGTGTGGTTAACAATATTAATAGTGATGACTAGAACAGACTGGAGTGTTAAAGGCGGAACTGGTGCAATAAACCAAGCTGGAAAGCGGCTGTTTCTGAACTTTAATAGTGCCCACTCTAAAGCAAAAGTAAAACCTGCTGTCATGAAAGCGCTATAGCTACCTTGAATAACAGCCGTGCGGGTAAGCATTACACGGTCCTCAGTGACCATTGAGTTTGCCCAATAAGCCCAAGCAAAATAAAACATAAAGGATATTGATGCCGACAGAAATAGTCTAATGGATGCAGGCATACTGTATAACTGAAGTCGTGGTCATTAAATTAAGAATTGTTTTATACTAATTAAACTGATTTAGGTTAGAGCCATCCAATACTACGCGTTACTTGTTAGTTTAGATATCAAATATTTAGATGTCATTTTAAACAACAGACCGACTAATTTGAATATTACTTCGCGATATTATTGTTTTTTAGACTTAAGTCACAGGTGTTAAGTGTTAACAGGTATTGGAAAACCTGGTAGGAATGAATCAGTTAACCCGATTTCGGGTTAACTGTATTTGTTACCAAATAAAGATTCTAAATCAACACCTTGATGCCCAAGCATATCTCTTAATCGTCTTAGGGCTTCAACCTGAATTTGACGAACACGCTCCCTTGTTAAGCCAATTTCAGCGCCAACATCTTCTAATGTCGAAGGTTCATAGCCCAATAACCCAAATCGTCTAGCAAGTACTTCTCTTTGTTTTGGGTTTAAATCGCCTAACCAGTCGACAATATTAACTTTAAGATCTTTGTCCTGAAGCTCGTCTTCTGGGCCATGGCCTTTCTCATCAGCAATCATGTCGAGTAAAGCTTTGTCATTATCGCTACCTATAGGTGTGTCAACAGATGCGATACGCTCATTCAAGCGCAGCATTTTGCTAACTTCCTTTACAGGTTTGTCTAGTGACTCAGCTATCTCTTCGGCTGTAGGTTCGTGGTCTAGTTTTTGAGCGAGCTCTCTCGAAGCTCTCAGGTATACATTTAATTCTTTAACAACATGGATAGGCAAGCGAATAGTACGCGTTTGGTTCATGATAGCCCGTTCAATTGTCTGACGTATCCACCAAGTTGCGTATGTTGAAAAACGGAACCCTCGCTCAGGGTCAAATTTTTCGACGGCTCTAATCAGCCCGAGATTTCCTTCTTCTACTAAATCTAAAAGTGCTAAGCCTCTGTTGTTGTAACGGCGCGCTATTTTTACAACTAAGCGTAGGTTACTGACAATCATGCGTTTGCGGGAGGCTTCGTCGCCTTTTAATGCTTTGCGGGCGAAATGAACTTCTTCTTGCGCAGTTAACAACGGCGCATAGCCTATTTCTCCTAGATACAAGTGAGTTGCATCGAGGTTTTTATGCACTTCTTCCTGACTTGCGATGGTTTCATCTAATGTGTCGTTCGCATCACTTTCAAGTTCAGGTACTAAATTGTCTTCGACTATAGTGTCGGATTCAATTTCTACAACAACGGTTTTGACTT
>CAZVDU010000140.1:0-11064 GCA_964625615.1 uncultured Pseudoalteromonadaceae bacterium
TGAGCAATAACAAAAAGAACAATCCAAAAACAGTTGGAGAGTTTGCTAAAGGGCTTCGACACGCAAACTCATAGATAGCGAGGCCACCAAAAATAAAGCTAATGCCCATAGCTATTGCTGTGGTGGGGGATAACGGCATGACGGATGGATCGATTAAATAAGCTGATGCACCAAAATAATAAACTAGCGTCAGTAACAAAAAGCCACTGATCCAAGTCGTGTAAGCCTCCCATTTAAACCAATGGAGCGGGTCTGGCATAGTTTCAGGGCCGTATTCATATTTAGCCACTTCATAGAATCCACCACCGTGCACGGCCCATAGATCGCCTTTTATTCCTTTGTCCTTCTTCCATTGAGGAGGCGCTTTAAGGTTGTTATCTAGCCATATGAAATAGAAAGATGCGCCTATCCACGCGACACCGGCAATAACATGAAACCAGCGAACAAAGAGAGAAAACCACTCAAGCCAAGGCATCAACGCTCTCCTTTTTTTTATGCACCGCTTTACCAGCAATCCAGGTGCTTTGTATTGCTCTGTCGTCTCCAAGTAAACTTAAGGCAAACAATGTATCTTTAGGGTCTTTACTATTTGCTAATCGTTGCCGAGTTAATGTGTCGAACTTAGGTTCCAGAATGACAAAGTCTGCTTCTGTATCTGGATTCAAATTGCCAATGCTATGTTGTAGCTTCATGGCTGTGGCTGGCCCTTGTGTCATCATATAAAGCCCTGTTAGAGGAGACATATTTTGATTCTGCAATTGGCAGACTTTGTATGCCTCTCCCATTGTTTTTAACATCGAAAAGCTGGTGCCTGCGCCAACATCTGTTGCTAGCGCTACAGGTACTCTTTTTTGTTTAGCGAGGTTAAGGTTGAACAAGCCACTACCTAAGAACAAATTAGAGGTTGGACAAAATGCAATACTGGCTCCTCTATCCTTCATGACTTGCCATTCTTCGGGCTCTAAATGCAGGCAATGGCCAAATACAGCGCGTTCTCTAACTAAACCGTATTGGTCGTATACATCGAGGTAATTCTTTGCTTTTGGAAATAAGCTTTTTACCCAATCAATTTCTTTCTTGTCTTCCGATAGGTGCGTTTGTATAAAAACGCTGGGATGCTGCTCGGCTAGCTGGCCTAATGCTGCTAGTTGCTCTTCCGTGCTGGTTGGAGCAAACCTTGGTGTTAACGCATAGTGAAGCCTGTTATTTTCATGCCAGCGCTCTATGAGTTCAGCACTATCGTTTTGTGCGACTTGTGCAGTATCTTTCAGATTGTCTGGGCAGTTGCGGTCCATACATACTTTGCCTGCGATGAAACACATGTTCTTTTGATGGGCCGCTGCAAACAGTGCATTGGTTGCTGATTTATGGACGGTGGAATACACCATGCCAGTCGTGGTGCCGTTCTTAAAGAGTTGTTCAAGGAATAGGTCGGCTATTTCTGCAGCATAGGTTTCATCAGAGAATTTTGCTTCGGTAGGGAAGGTGTAGTTCTGTAACCAATCAAGTAACTTTTCGCCATAACTGGCGATCATTTCCGTTTGTGGGAAGTGCAGGTGGCTGTCTATTAACCCTGGGATGATTAATTTTCCAGAATAATCATAGCGCTCAGCATGAATATCTTCATACAAAGGTAAAAGATCTTTGGCATGACCAATAGCTTTTATTTTGGAATCTTCAGTGACTAACAAGCCGTCAGCGTAGTACGCATAATCAACATCGGGTTGTTCGGTTGATGTTGGAAAGTGCAGCACAGAAGCTCGGAAAATAATAATCATAAATCAGGCCTTAGCTACCACGATAACTACTGAAACCAAAAGGCGAAATCAACAGCGGGATATGATAGTGCCCGCCGCCCTCTGTCATGTTAAAGCAAATATCAACATGAGGATAAAAAGCTGATTGATGGTGTTTTTGTAGATAATCCCCGGTGATAAAACGCAGCTGGTAGGTGCCTGCTTCCAAAGTAATATCTCCCCAATTATTACAACGACCATCATCATTAGTGGTTGCTTTAATTTGCTGATTAGTGGGTGTTGTTAAAATAAGTTTCATCGCACTCGCTGGTTTGCCTAAAGTGGTGTCCAGAACGTGGCTTGATAGGCTACATGTCATTTTATTCTTCGCTATTTCCTAGTGCTTTGTTAATCCGTAATAACGTGATTTTAAGCTGTTCTTCAGAAGCAATTTGAAGCTCTTGCTCTCGAGTATTGTTTATTCGGTTTTGCAGTGCTTGAACCATAGTACTTGCACGTAAACCTGTTGCGCAAATGATGAAAATAAACCCGAATTTGGCTTTATAATCATGATTCAGGCGATGGAGTGTTGTGAGCTCTTTTTCGCTGGCAGATGAAGCACCAGATTGTTCGTTGCTCGCGAGTTGTTTGGTATTGGCGAATTTAGCGCGCAAGCTGTTGACATCACCTATCATAGGGTGAGCTTCAAATGCTTCCAGCCAGTCGTCTTCGGCACTCAAGGACCATTGTTCTTTAGCAGACTGTAATATCTCTTTTAAGCCTGAATAGGGCCGTATGTTAATCATGCCTTGAGACCACTTTGTAGACGCGCAACAGGCTGAGAACCAGTCAAAAGCATCTTCGGATGAGGCTGCATTTAATGCGGTAAGAGAATGCTGTGTCATAATAATGTGCTCAACATTTTGCTATCTTTCCAACGTTGTTTATCGCCTGCTTTAGATTGGATTTTGTCGTTAGAAGGTATCTTATCCAACAGTTGAATAATCTGTGCGCTAACAGATACAGCAACCTCAATGGGCTTTTTACCTGGGATGTCTAGCAGGCCAACAGGACTGACTAAACGCTTTATTTGTGTTGGGTCTATTTCTCTGTGTTGCAGCCGTGTTTGAAAACGTCGCGCTTTGGTATCAGAACCAATCATCCCAATATAATCAATGTCCTGGCGTTTTATGGCATTTAGAACAATATCGAAATCCAGTTGATGGTTATGGGTCATGATCAACAACCAACTGTTGACTGGCAGGTCTTTTACGATGCTAGCAGGTTCATCATTCACCAGATAATTTACGTTGCTGGCCTTGGTTGTTATATCAGGGAATAAGTTTTCTCGTGAATCGACCCAGTTAATTTGCAATGGTAGTTGTTGGAGTATGGGGATCAATGCTTTGGCTACATGCCCTGCACCAAATAGCGTTAAGGGTTGACCATGATTAACCATCACTTCGAATAAAACATGTGTAGCACCACCACAGCACTGCCCGAGTTTGCTTGACAGAGGGTAATGCTCGATACTTTGCTGTTGACGATTATCTAACAGAAGTTGTCTGGCTTTTTCCGATACTTCATATTCAAGGTGTCCGCCACCTATGGTGTCGTATTCACTATCTGCTGTTATCAGCATCTTAGCGCCATTCTCTCTTGGTGTAGATCCCGCCGATGACAGCAAAGTAATGAGTACATAACTTGTTCCATCACGCTGACATTGATGCAGTGCGTCAAACCAGCGATTAGTGTTCATGATTGAATCCTTCATGACTATGGAATTGATTAATCGCGTTAACAATTCGCTCTGGCGTTGCTGGCGTATCTAACTCAGGATCGACCTTATAGTCTGATAGGCTGGAAATAGCATCTTTAATTGCACACCATACTGACATCGCTAGCATTAATGGCGGCTCACCCACAGCTTTAGAGTTGTAGATACTGTCTTCGTCATTGGCTCTGGGATAAAGATCGACGTTAAAAACCTCTGGGACATCGCCGATGGCCGGTATTTTATACGTTGCGGGGTTATTACTGATTAAGCGGCCTTTGCTGTCCCATTTGAGATCCTCTGTGGTTAACCATCCCATCCCTTGTATGAATCCACCTTCGATTTGGCCTATATCAATCGCAGGATTAATACTTCGACCAACATCATGCAATATATCGACGCGTTCGACTTTAGTTTCACCCGTGAGGGTGTCTATGCTGACCTCTGAGACAGATGCACCGTTAGCAAAGTAGAAGAAAGGCCGGCCATTTGCAGCATCACGGTTGTAATGAATTTTAGGTGTTTTATAGAACCCAGAAGCAGATAATGAGATGCGACTCATATAAGCTTGTTGTACAAGCTCTGTAAAGTTGATTTTATGCTGGCCAAGTATAACGTGCTGATCCTTAAACTGAACTTCCTCGACAGCGCCTTCAACTTGTTCTGCATAGAAGGTTGTTAATCGCTCTTTAACAATAAGGCAAGCATTCTGTGCAGCTTTCCCGTTAATGTCGGTGCCGCTAGATGCCGCCGTCGGAGAGGTATTTGGGACTTTATCTGTACGGGTTGATGTCACTTCAATAGAATCGATTGGAAGCCCGAATTCATTAGCCACGATTTGTGCAACCTTGGTATGTAAACCTTGGCCCATTTCGGTGCCGCCGTGGTTAATCTGGATACTTCCATCCGTATAAATATGTAGTAAAGCACCCGCTTGATTAAGGTGTTTAGCGGTGAATGAAATACCAAATTTAACCGGTGTTAGCGCTAGTCCTTTTTTTATAATGGGACTCTGCGCATTGAAGGCTTTTATGTCTTGACGACGCTGCCAATAATCTGAGGAGGCTTCTAATTTTTCAATGAGATCGGGTAAGAGGTTATGTTCTACCTGCATGCCATAATGTGTTGTGTTGCGATCTTTATCATTATAAAGGTTACGCTTACGTATAGTCAGTGGATCCTCGCCGACCTCACGCGCAATAGCGTCCATCATGGCTTCTGCAACTAGCATCCCTTGAGGGCCGCCAAAGCCTCTAAAAGCAGTATGTGAGACTTGATTGAGTTTGCAGCGAAGTCCTTCAACTTCGCAGTTTGCGAGATAATAAGCGTTATCAGCGTGGAACATAGCCCTGTCTACAATAGCATCAGATAGATCAGCCGAATGCCCGCAATTTCCCGCTACTTCAATCTTAGTGGCTTGGATCACACCTTGCTCGTCAACGCCAAGGTTAAATGAGTTTGAAAAAGGATGACGCTTTCCCGTAACCATCATGTCTTGCATTCGAGGCAAACGAAGTTTTACTGGGCAATTATTTCGTTTCGCTAATACTGCTGCTAAGCAAGCCCATTGTGCAGCTTGTGTTTCTTTACCACCGAAACCGCCGCCCATTCTTCGCATATCAACAGTGACTTTATGTAACTTAACATTTAATACTTCTGCCACGAGCTTTTGTACTTCGCTAGGGTGCTGGCTCGATGTATAGACCATCACGCGGTCACCTTCTTCCGGGAGCGCCAATGACACTTGTCCTTCCAAGTACATATGCTCTTGACCGCCTACAACAAACTTCCTACTTATCCGGTGTCTACTGGCGATTAGGTTGTTTGCGTATTCGCCACGCTTCATGGTGTAAGGGGGGCGTACATAGTTTGCTTTTTCTTTGGCATCCTCGATCGTTAAATAAGCTTGTGTACCCGGTGAATTCTCAATGGTCACTGAAGCTTTGAGTGCAGCCTGCCTTGCCTGAGTTACTGTATGCGCTAGGACAACGAAAATAGGTTGTCCGTGAAACTTTATTTGACCATCGACTAATATTGGGTCGCCATCGAAAACAGGTGCAATGTCTTTATGCCCAGGTATATCATCGATGGTTATGACATCAATTACGCCTTCTGTATTTTTAACACGTTCCAAATCTAAGGTTGTGATCATACCAGAAGCTTGAGCAGAGAGGCCTATAGCGGCGTGCATTAAGCCTTGATGCTCTGGGATGTCATCAACATATCGTGCATGTCCAGTAACCTGCTTAGCTCCACTTTCATGTTTAGTCGAATGACCAACGCGCCCTTGTTGATCACTGATTGGGGATTTAGGGATATCAATGAGCTTACGCATGGCTAATGACTCGTGTTTGAATAGTGGCAGTAGCTGGGTTGGTTTCTAGCCAAAAACGTTGCCATAAGTTAGTGATCATTTGTTGTCTATACTCTGCGCTAGCTCTAACGTCATCTATTGGGCTGAATGATTGAGCTAATAAGTTGCGACCTAATGTATAAGTGGATTTCTTGGTCCAGTCTTTGCCTACTAGTTCTTTTAGTCCATTAGCCTTTACTGGTGTAGCAGCAACGCCGCCGAAACCACTATCTATATGCAGAATGTTGTTTTTTTCATCCAAGCTGATGGTGTATACGGCGCAAACAGCAGAAATATCATCCTCAATACGTTTAGATACTTTGTAAGCGCGAGCCTGGCAGTTTTCGAGAATGTAGGGGAAGAATATTGATTCAATCCATTCATCTGGCCGCAATTTAGTTTGGCGATAACCTGTAAAAAACGTGTCGGCAGAAATTTCTCTCTTCTCGTAACCGTTATCAACCAAAATGGTTGCATTAAGTGCAAGCAAAACGGGCGGTAAATCACCAATGGGGGAAGCATTCGCAATGTTGCCGCCCATGGTTGCTTGATTACGAATAGGCATGGAGGCAAATCGCCAATGTAATTCATTTAAAAATGGAAAGTGTTTAAGTAGCAGTGTATCGAGCTTATTAAGGGATACTGCTGCGCCTATACGGATACCGTTTTCTTCTTCATTTAATTTATTTAACTCTGGGATATCACGTATGCTAATCAAATGATCAAATGTTTTCAGCTGCTGCGTGACTTCTAGAGCGAGGTCAGTGCTACCTGCAAAAAGGTTGGCATTGGGATATTGCTCTTTTAATCTCATCAACTCTTGGCGATTCTGAGGAATGTGTAATCCAGATAATCCTTTTTCATCCTGTGCTAGCTGATTTAAAGAAGCCAGAGTCGATGCTTCTGCTGCATCAAATTTGTCTTCAGTTTTGTTGTGGCAAGCATTAATTGAAGCATCAATAATTGGGCGATAACCTGTACAGCGACATAAATTACCTGATAACGCCTGCTGCACGTCATCACGATTGGGTTTGCCAGTCTGGTGGTACAATGCGAATAAAGACATTACAAAACCAGGTGTGCAAAACCCACACTGAGAAGCGTGAAAATCAACAAGCGTTTGTTGGACTGGGTGTAATTTATTTTTGTCTGCCACGTGTTCAACAGTGATCAATTGTTTACCTTCTAAAGCTGATAAGAAGGTGACACAACTATTGATTGCTTTATATTCTAATGCACTGTTATCGTTATTCTTTTCGGCGATAACTACGGTACAAGCTCCACAGTCGCCTGATGCGCAGCCTTCTTTAGTGCCTGTTAGTTTTTTATTTTCACGTAAATAACTGAGCAGTGTTGTATCAGGTGGTAGGTCACTGATATTTTCTGCTTGATTATTCAGCATAAAACGTATCATGCCGTAATCCTAATAATTGCCGATAATGGGCTGGTACGATATAGTGACAAAAAATGGACCATTTGGTCAACATATATCTGTGGCTGAACAAATATGAAGAATAAAAAGAGTAAAAGGTAGAGTAATGGCGAAAGAACCAAAGTTAGGTGCAATTCGACAACATAATAGACAGAAGATACTTTTTGCCGCAGAAAGAGCTTTTGTTGAAAACGGATTTAAAGGAACTAGTGTACAAAAAATAGCTGATAGAGCAGGGCTACCGAAAACCAACGTGTTGTATTACTTTAAATCTAAGCAAAGTTTGTATATTGCTGTCCTAGAACAAATATTAAATGTCTGGAATTCAGCGTTTGATAGTGCAACGGCTGAACACGATCCTGCTGAGGTATTGGCTCAATATATCGCTGACAAAATGCGCTTGTCTCAAGAAAAACCTGAAGTGTCCAAAATATTTGCTCTAGAAATTATCAATGGCGCTAATAACCTGACAGACTTTTTCAAAGAAAACCATGAAAGTTGGATGCAGAGTCGCGTTGACGTTATTCAACAATGGATTGACAGAGGGCAGATACAAACCCAAGATCCGTACTACTTAATTTTCCATATCTGGGCTTGTTGTCAACATTATGCTGACTTTTCGGCGCAAATCACGCACCTTAGAGGCAATAGAATGACTTCTGATGACTTTTCCGAAGCGACTAAAAGCCTCGTGCAAATGATATTAAAGGGCTGTGGGTTAGACGTTCCTGAGCAATATAAATAAGTAGGGTTGATATTATGAGTGAGAGTTATCCACGCGATATGGTGGGGTATGGGAAGACACCACCGAACCCTAAGTGGCCAAATAAAGCAAAAATCGCCGTGCAATTTGTACTGAATTTTGAAGAAGGTGGCGAAAATTGTGTGTTACATGGTGATGAGCACTCTGAGGTATTCTTGTCCGAAATCATAGGTGCGCAACCTTATAAAGATCGCCACCTAAGCATGGAATCGATTTATGAGTATGGTAGCCGAGCTGGTTTTTGGCGGTTGCACAGGCTGTTTACTGAACGTAATTTACCCTTGACGGTCTTCGGTGTCACTATGGCACTCCAACGTAATCCGGAAGCTCTGCAAGCAATGATTGACGCTGATTGGGAGGTAGCAAGCCATGCTATGCGTTGGATTCACTACCAGGAGATGGATATTGATACAGAGAGACGATTGATTGACGAGTCTATCCTGTTACATGAAAAGTTAGTTGGTCAAAAGCCTGCAGGTTGGTACACAGGTAGAACAAGTCCAAATACGTTGTCTCTAATCGCTGAACGAGACGATATCCTTTATTGTGCCGATTCGTACGCTGACGATTTACCTTATTATGACCTTCACTATAGCAAGCCTTTATTAATTGTACCTTACACACTAGATACCAATGATATGCGATTTGCTTCTACGCAAGGCTTTAATAGTGGTGAGCAGTTTTATCAGTACCTGAAAGATGCATTTGACGTGTTATATGAAGAAGGGAAGACATCGCCTAAAATGCTTTCTGTGGGGTTGCATTGTCGCATTGTAGGTCGACCAGCAAGGTTTGCCGCTTTAAAACGATTTGTAGACTACATTAATCAATATGATGACGTATGGGTCTGTACGCGTGAACAAATCGCTAACCATTGGTCTAATATCTTAGCTTAATGATAATTGATAGGCTCATCTCAATACAAGTATACCGATAGTAACAGGTATCAAAAGGTATAACTAAGTATGATGTGATATGTTTGTTATATAAAAGTTTCAGTATCTTGATTTTTGTCATTCGGTATAAGATAGAGATGTATTTTAATGAGGTGGCCTTATGAAAAATGTTTTGACCTTCCTAGCTTTGGCTATAGCGAGCGGTTCGCTCCTTACAATATCACCTGATGCCATTGCCTTAGAAAAAAATCAGCCTATTGCGAATGCATTAAGTAAAAAAATCAATAAGGAGATTCAGATTTGTATGGACGGTGGCTCAGCACATTCCCATGCATATGAGAAGGAAAAGCACCTCAAAATAATGATGCCTAAAACGTATGATAAGTGTGAAAGTGGCGTAAAGTCTGCCTGCGATATGAAGGAGTCAGTTTTGATTGCTATGGAAGTGGCTTACAATAAAGGTTAGCCACGACCACATTCGGGAATACTTTTTTAGTCTGTTATGCAAAGGTTGTAGCGCTGACAGATAAAAGCACGCGTTTGTATTTCTTGTCCATCTAATACATTGCTTGCTTTTTTCCTGAACGATTTTACGAACTGAGTCATGCGTTTATCGTAATTTTCTAATAGCCTTTGCTTAATATCTTCTTCAACAAAGCTGTACTTAATTGAGTTTCTGACGAGCTTAAGTATTTCTTCCCAAGATAAGTCGAATTCTTTAACTGCGACATAATATTCATCAGTCATTGTTGACTCCCACATACCTCTATCGTCAGTAGACAACGTGACAGGAATGCCTGTTCTCAGGTATTCAGGGAAGGGATGTTCTGAATAATCGGAGACGTATTCGAGTAATAAGTTGCTGATGAGATTTATTTCAACAAGGGCTTTCTCATTTCTCATTAATAGCATGGTTTCGGGATCGTCAATCAAGTTAACGCCGTGTCCAATACGTGACGCACCTAACAATAAGGTATCTCTAACATGGCGATTAGGCTCATCAACTTCACCTGCGTGGATAGCGAGCTGTAGCTCAGGGATCGTTTTTCTGAGTTTGCGTAACGTAGGTAAGAATCTTAGTGGATGACCTTTATCGTCATCTTCTCGACCTACCATATTAACGCCGACGTATAAGTCTCTATTCTCATCGACAAACCGATACAAGTTCTCTAAATCCTGCTCTGCACTGGGTAAAAAGCGTAAGATCGTCGTTTGCATTCTGACTGTAACGCCAGTGTCTTTAGCATCTTTTTGGGCGAGTCGCTTTTTGAATATATCGACGGCTTCCTGCGGCGAATAGAAAGAGCCATCAGTTTTCATTTTCCTATGATTGGTCTCTTGAGTTTCAAGGTAAACAAGCCCTTCTGCTGCAAATGCTTCCATGTTTTTGACTAACATCTCAGCCATGATAAAGGGGTTTTGGGGGAGTTCATTAAGTCGTTGCCAATGTGTCGCAAAAAACTCCTGTCGGCCTTCGTGCGCTTTATCCAAGCGCACACTGTTCATCCAAGCTGCTTTTTCTGAACTGTTGAGCTGTTCTAATGACTTGTACTCAGATTGTTCACAGGCAGATAGGTTGTTGTAACTACTTTGCTGAATTGTTCTGAACAACATTAACTGTGGGGTAAAACCAAATTCGTTATTACCATAACCCAAACACTGCTTTATCGATGTTTTTGTATAGTATTGATAGCCGCCGTTTTTCTCTTGATCTGTGGCTAACTCATACCACCACTCAGAGAAGTTAGAGCCGCTAAGGTGATTGTGCAGATCACCGCCTTTGGGCATGGCATGTAGAAAACGATAGAGTTGCTCTGGCGTTGCTGTATCTTTAAATTGTTCGAACCAAGCAGCTTTTGGCGCGGCTAAGGATGATTGAGTGGTCAATAGCAAGGGTAAAATGAGCGAAGGTAATAGTTGTCGGGAGAGTCGTCGAAAAATAGTCATATTATTCGCCTTATGTTGAAAATGTTGTATCTATTTGATTTAACTTAAGTAAAAAATAGCATTGGGTGTTATTTCAACAACGAATCTTCTAAAAAGTTGACCAAATAGTCAATAAATTCAACGTAGTTTAACCTGTTGTATTTAATAGGAAAAGGTTTTTCTT